>DASSWB010000071.1:0-9264 GCA_035705495.1 Salinimicrobium sp.
TCCCAAGGGTTGGGCTGTTCGCCCATTAAAGTGGCACGCGAGCTGGGTTCAGAACGTCGTGAGACAGTTCGGTCTCTATCTACAGTGGGCGTTAGAAATTTGAGTGGACCTGATCCTAGTACGAGAGGACCGGATTGGACAGACCTCTGGTGCACCAGTTGTTCCGCCAGGAGCATTGCTGGGTAGCTACGTCTGGAAGGGATAAGCGCTGAAAGCATATAAGCGCGAAACCCACCACAAGATGAGATTTCTTTAAAGGGCCGTGGGAGACTACCACGTTGATAGGCCACAGGTGTAAAGGCAGCAATGTCATAGCCGAGTGGTACTAATAACCCGTAAAGCTTGGTGCGGCAAAGCCCCCTGCTGCTCCCCCAAAAGGGGAGGGAAAGGCAGGGGGCGGAGGTTACCTAAAATGCATTTAAAATATTTTGGTGTTCTTCATATTCTTTGTTTCCTTTTATATGTCAACTTATTTGTCCTTTTTTATTTCCACCCATCGGGGGGGATCTAGGGGGCTATTGTTTTAAGGTGGTTATGGCAACGGGGCTCACCTCTTCCCATTCCGAACAGAGAAGTTAAGCCCGTTAGCGCAGATGGTACTGCTATTTGTGGGAGAGTATGTCACCGCCTTTCTTTAAGGCCCTTGCAGAAATGCAAGGGCCTTTTTTTGTTTTATAAAATTGATACTTTACCAGTATTTCTCTTCTCGTAACCCGACGTTAAATAAAATGAAAAGATTTGAGCCTTCAAATTCAATTTCTTAAATTGAATTACTTCTTAAATTTTTTGCAATGCATTCATCAACAAAAAATAATTTTCCCGTTGTAGAGAAAAATTTAAGCTCTGGGGAACGCTTGGTTTCAGTTGCTGCGGGTTCATACCTCATGTATAGAGCTTTTAAAAAATCCAGTTACTTAAACGGAATTTTGGCCAGCTTCTTATTGGCCCGAGGTTCCACCGGATATTGTGCTGCTGCTCAATTTTTTGGTAAATCCAAAGTTTTAAAAAATCAGAACGTAAATAGTAAAATCTCAATTATCGTCAATAAACCCAGACATGAAGTTTATGAATTCTGGAGAAATCTGGAAAATCTTCCTTTGTTTATGAAACATTTGGAAGAAGTAAAATCTCTGGATGACAAAACTTCCATTTGGAAAGCATCGACTATGGGAAATTTACCCGAAGTTATGTGGATCAGTGAAATTGTTGAAGATGAAAAAAATGAGAGAATTGGTTGGCGTTCCTTGGAAGGCTCAGATATTTCAAATGTGGGTAATGTCCACTTTACAGACATTGGCAAGTCCGTCACTGAAGTTTCCGCAGTGATTTCTTATCAGCCTTCTTATGGAAAAGCAGGGGAGCTTGTAGCAAGAATGTTAAATCCCGCTGTTGAGAGCATGGTTTTAGAAGACATAAAAAGGTTTAAGGAATATATGGAATCAGGAACAATATCCTCAAGTTAACTCTTTTCTGTTTTTACCAACGGATGTTTTACCATAACCAATCCGAACCAGATGGCAAATAAAACATAAACGGCAGCAAGCACCCAAAAAATATAGTGAACCTCGGGGTTAGCGATAACAGCTTTTGCCAATCCCAATCCACCAACCAGAAAATGGGCGAAATTCCCGATGGCCAACGGTTTGTTGTAGATGCCTCCAATCAGTGTTCTTCTTGCCATCCAATTCATTAATCCGAAACCGAATAAAATAGCTCCGAGAAGTTGAAAAATGAATTCCAATTCTACTGTTTTTCTAAACTCGAAAAACGCAATAATTTCCGCAGGAATAAAGGAAAGTGTTATACCCAATCCCAGCATAATGATCGAACTGGATGACATTAATATTTTTGTTTTCATTGATTTTCGGTATTATTAGAATTTTTTTCTGTAATTTTTTTATTAAGAAGCAATTTAGATAAATTAAACGAAATTCATCCATAATTTACGCTTCGAGATAGTCTTTATATTCAATGAAAAATTCTTCCAACTTATCCATTTCCTGATTTAAAAAATGTTGGACTTTTGGCCAATCCTTTTTGTTGTGTATGTTGACCTGCTCTAATTGCACATAAAGTCTTGAAATAACTTTACCTTCAGGCAAAAGATATGAATCTTCAAAAATAGCTTCGGAAAGATATTCGTCAAGAAGAATATTCCGAAGAGATACAAGTTTTTCGAAATAATAAGATCTGATTACATCATCACTCGAAATAACATCCAAAGAAACTTGAGCAAATTCGTTGGTAAAAGTGAATTTAAGTTCCAGTTCCTTGATTTTTGTATCATACAGGATCCATTTCCGAGGAAAATCCCTTCCAAAGCTCGTCCAAAACTCTTGACGTATTTTTTTCGATTCGTCCCTCGTGTACATTATAGAAAATAAGCTAAAACGATTCCGAAGATAATCACTGCTAATTTTGAAGCATTAAACTTATGGTTTTTAGAGGCTTCAAATAAAATAGTTGTAGAAATGTGCAGGAAAATTCCAATAACAACTGCATTTAAATAAGTTTCAACATTTTGGGATAGCTGAAGATGCTGTTGTAAATAACTCCCCAAGGGTGTCATAATCGCAAAAATGCTGACAAAAAGAAGAACCCTCCATTTCCCGATTTTTGAATTTATTAAAAAGGTGGAGAGTACCGTTGCGACAGGCACATTGTGTATAAAAACGCCATATAACAAGCTTTCGCTACTGTGTAAGGGAAAACCTTCCAGCAAAGAATGGATTGAAAGACTTACCAGCAAAACAAGAGGAAATTGAGTGTCCAACTCATGATGGTGGACGTGCCCATGTTCTACGCCTTTGGATAAAAATTCCAAAAGAATTTGAAGCAGTAATCCAATCATTATGAAAAGCCCGACATTGGTGGTTTCAGAATGATAAACATCAGGAAGTAATTCAAATACCGTCACCGAAAGCAAATAAGCTCCACTGAAAGAAAGCAAAAGTTTGAATCCTTGTGAGCTTCCGGGTTTCAACAGTAATGAAATCAGATAACCGATAAAAACCGATAAGATGGGTAGAAAATATACCATTTACTGAAATACCATTATTAATCTTTCAGAGTCTTTTGCTTGAAATCTGTTGAGATTGTAATCTCCAAAACAATTCGTCATTGTAAGCCCTGCCTCCTTAAAGTATTCTTTAAAATCGTTGGGGGTTAAAGCTTTTACTCTTTCTACAAAATGAAAACTTTCTCCTTTATCTTCAAAAGAGATTTCCTTTATAATGAATCCATTTTCAATAAATCTTTTGATGTGAAAATCAATATTCTTAATGGTTTTTACTTCCGAAGGAACAAGATTTTTTAAAGTTTTTTCAACATTCAAAAAATCGATAACACCAGCACCATCAGCAGTTAAATTCTCTTTGATCGCTTTGATTGTACTCAAATTATCACTTTCATTTTCAAAATAACCAAAACTTGTAAATAGATTAAAAACAGCATCAAATTTTTGACCCATGGGTTCGCACATATTATGGACTTGAAAATGCAGGTTTTTATTTTCAAATTTTTTTGCGTGCTCTATGCTATTCGGCGATAGGTCAACTCCCGTTACATCGTAACCTAATTTGTTGAGATAAATGGAGTGACGGCCTTTTCCGCAAGCTAAATCCAAAATTGACGAGCCTTTTTTTAATTTTAAAAAGGTCGTGAGATTTTTCATGAATAATTCGGCTTCTTCGTACCCGCGGTCCTTGTATAAGATGTGGTAGTAATCAGTGTCAAACCACGAGCTGTACCAGTTTTCGGAAGTAGTTGTCATATCGGGCTAAATTAATGTATTTTTGCATTTTATTGAAGCGGAATAATGGGAAATAATTATAAAATGCTGGCTAAAACCATGTTTGGTTTTGAACCTTTACTAGCCAAGGAATTACGGAACTTAGGTGCAATGGATGTACAGGAAGGTGTACGAAACGTAACTTTTTACGGTGATTTGGGCTTTATGTACAAAGCCAACTTATGTCTTAGGACTGCGATTAAAATTTTAAAACCATTTAAAAGCTTCAAGGTTTTTTCTGAGGACGATTTGTATAAAGAAGTTTATAAGATTGAATGGGAGGGTTTTATGAATGAAACTCAATCTTTGGCTATTGATGCAACAATTCATTCCCCACTTTTCAAGCATTCAATGTTTATTGCTCAAAAAACAAAAGATGCAATTGTTGACCGGTTCAGGGACAAGACGGGTACGCGACCTGATGTTGATTTAGATCACCCCACTTTAAGAATCAATATTCACATTGAGAATAATGACTGTACTGTTTCTTTGGACAGTTCCGGCCAGTCTTTGCATAAGCGCGGATATAAAATGGCCACAAATATTGCCCCCATCAATGAAGTTTTGGCCGCGGGAATGTTATTGCATTCTGGTTGGGACGGGCAATGTGATTTTTTGGATCCGATGTGTGGAAGTGGAACACTTTTGATTGAAGCTGCGATGATTGCCTGTAATATTCCTCCCAATTTAAATCGGCCCGAATTCGCTTTTGAAAAATGGCAGGATTGGGATGTGGATTTGTTCGAAAAAATTGAAGCTTCCGTGTTGAAAAAGGTGCGGGATTTTCATTTTGACATTATTGGTTATGACAAAGCTCCATCCGCAGTGGAAAAGGCTAAGGATAACGTTGAAAATGCCAATCTTTCGGATTTTATAAAAATAAAAAGACAGGATTTTTTTCAAAGTAAAAAAGAGTCTGAAAGACACCTGCATATGGTATTTAATCCGCCTTATGGTGAAAGATTGGAAATTGATATGCCGGAATTTTATAAAAACATTGGAGATACCTTAAAACAATCTTACCCAGGAACCTCTGCGTGGTTTATTACTTCAAATTTGGAAGCTTTGAAACATGTGGGATTGAGACCGAGCCGTAAAATCAAAATTTTCAACGGTTCACTGGAATCAAAACTGGTGAAATACGATATTTATGAAGGCACTAAAAAACTGCACAAAATTAATGATGCGGAGTGATTTACTTTTTATAAAAAGGAATTAAATAGGTAATGGAATAGCCATAACCCACTCCAATACTACTGCCATCGTATGTTCTATGGAATCCTGGGATGTATAAATTTGCAAAGTTTGTCGGCTCGGTGGCACTGATTCTTTTCTTTAGCTGAAAGTGGAAACCTAAAAATAGATTTCCCAATATTTCCACTTTTGTTCCCAACTGAAGCTCAATCCAACTCGCGGTCAAATTGTTATATTCAATATTGACTTCTCTTATATCCGCAGGAAAATAAGGATGGGAATAAACGGTGTAACCATCTAATTGTTGTGAAAACGAAGAAAATCCGAAGCGCAAACCTGCAAAAATTTCATTCTGCATCCCAATCCAATTGGTGTAGGCATTATAGTTTGCCCCTAATTTGAAATAACTTCCTTTTGTGGAACCATTTATATTTTCTTCTTTATAAAAAAATTCATCAAAACCCAATTCGGCAGCGGCATACCAGTTTTCGTAAACGCGATAATCTCCCACCAATTCAAATCCGCTGTAGTCATCGTCAATTAAGCTTCTTAGGGGCTTGCTTAAATCTGCACCGACTCTAATTCCGTATTTTTCGCGTGCATCAACAGAATCAATTTGTTGCTGAGCGAGGAGCACCGAATTTTTTAAAAATAAAAAACTAATGATAAATATAAATATGTGCGCTTGCTTCATTTTCTACATTTAATTGTCGGACTTCTATCTGCTTAATCCAATGATTTTCTGGAGTTTCAGCCAGTAATTCGGCGCTGCTTATTGTAAAATTCACAACATATCCGCAGGCCCTGTTTTCGTAAATTTCTTCGGGGACATAAAAAAACTCTATAAGATCAGCATTGGGATCGGGACCTGTATTTTCTTCAGCTTCGGGATCTACATCATTGACAATGAATTGATATTGGGTGAAATTTTCAAAAGTTTTTAAAGGAATTGCAATGCTGTCAGTAGTTTGACGGGTAATAAAATTTGTTACTTCGGAAGTCCCTTTGACGGTGAGTGATGGCACGGATTGAAAATCATTTTGATCTTCATAATCTAAAAATCTGATGACCAATAATGGCGTAGCATCTGCGGTTTCAGGGCAAATGTCATCTTTTTCACATCCCGTTAATAATGATACAAAACCGAATAAAATCAGTAAGGAAAAAAGTTTAATCTTCATGATCTTCGTTCTAAACATACTACGCTTTCAACATGATGGGTTTGAGGGAACATATCTACCGCTTGGGCTTTGGTTACTTTGTAATAATTGTCCAATAAAGATAAATCCCTCGCTTGCGTCGCAGAATTGCAACTTACATAAACAATTCTTTTTGGCAAGATACCTATAATTTGTGCAACTACATCTTTATGCATACCATCTCGTGGAGGATCAGTAATAATAACATCTGGATGGCCATGAGTATCAATAAATTCTTTGGTAAAAACCTTTTTCATGTCACCCACATAGAACTCTACGTTGTCAATTCCGTTATATTCTGCATTTGATTTTGCATCTTTAATCGCTTCTGGAACAGCCTCGACACCAATCACTTTTTTTGCTTTTTTTGAAACAAACTGAGCAATGGTTCCTGTTCCCGTATAAAGATCGTACACCAATTCATCACCTTTCAAATCAGCAAAATCACGGGTTATTTTATATAATTCATAAGCTTGTGCCGAATTTGTTTGGTAAAAGGATTTCGCATTGATTTTAAATTTCAATCCTTCCATTTCTTCAAAAATATGATCTCTCCCTTTAAAGCAAATAATTTCCTGATCATAAAGCGTGTCATTGGCTTTTGAATTGATCACATATTGCAACGAGGTTATTTCTGGAAACCGATCGGCAATAAAATTGAGCAGCAATTCTCTTTTCTTCTTGTCTTCAGCAAAAAACTGTATGACCAGCATAATCTCTCCTATAGAAGAAGTCCGAATCATGAGAGTTCGCAATAAACCTGTATGATTTCTCGCGTTGAAAAAAGCGATTTCATTTTCTATCGCAAACTTTTTAATTTCATTTCTGATTGCGTTGCTGGGATCTGCCTGAAGATGACATTTTTTGATATCCAGAATTTTGTCCCACATGCCCGGAATATGAAATCCCAGCGCATTACGATCTATGATTTCGTCGCCTTTTTTTATTTCCTCCAAAGTTAACCACCGACTATCACTGAAAGAAAATTCCATTTTATTCCGATAGTTGTAAGTTTCCGCACTCCCGTGAATAGGTAACATTTCAGGAAGTTCTATTTTTCCGAGGCGTTTAAGGTTATTTTCGACCTCTTGTTGTTTGTAAAAAAGTTGATGCGAATAATCCATCTCCTGCCATTTGCAACCACCGCACACTCCAAAATGTTCACATGCAGGTTTTGTTCTTTTATCTGAATATTTGATGAAGTTTATCGCAGTTCCTTCGTAAAAAGATTTTTTCTTTTTCGTCGTTTGTACATCCACGATATCCCCAGGAATAGCGTTGCCAATAAAAATCACTTTTCCGTCCGGTGCTTTCCCGATGCTCTTTCCTTTTGCTCCTGCATCGGTTACATTTATGCCTTCAAAAATTACCCTTTTGTTCTTTCTTCCCATAGCGCAAAAGTAGGGCAAAAGCTATAAATATCAGTCTGGGAATTCAAAAAATCGATAAAGATTTAGTAATTTGCGGCTATTCAAAAAGGTTGATTTCTCTCCGCATTTTTTCAGAATAAAAAAGAAAGCAGGAATAAAAAAATAGTTCATTTTTAAAAATTAGAAAACATGTCAGTTAAAGAAATAAAAACTTCGGACGAGGCAATTGAATTGGAAAATAAATACGGAGCGCATAATTATCATCCGCTTCCAGTGGTTTTGACAAAAGGAGAAGGCGTTCATGTTTGGGATGTTGAGGGAAAAAAATATTATGATTTTTTATCGGCTTATTCTGCTGTTAACCAAGGTCATTGTCATCCAAAAATAGTTGGCGCCATGACAGATCAAGCTCAAAAATTAACGCTTACTTCGCGTGCGTTCTACAATGATATGTTGGGGAAATATGAAAAGTTTACTGCTGATTTCTTCGGATTTGATAAACTTTTGCCAATGAATACTGGAGCCGAAGCTGTTGAGACGGGAATCAAAATATGCAGAAAGTGGGCATACGAGAAGAAAGGGATTGATGAAATGGAAGCGAAAATCGTGGTTTGCGAAAATAATTTCCACGGAAGAACAACAACGATTATTTCTTTTTCCAATGACGAGGCTGCACGAAGACATTTTGGTCCTTACACACCTGGATTTATAAAAATACCTTATAACGATGTGGAAGCATTGGAGGAAGTTTTGAAAAATGATAAAAATATCGCTGGATTTTTAGTAGAACCTATTCAGGGAGAAGCTGGAGTTTTTGTGCCTACGGAAGGCTACTTAACTAAAGCCAAAGAGCTTTGTGAAAAATATAATGTTCTTTTTATTGCCGATGAAGTCCAAACGGGAATTGCGAGAACAGGAAAATTATTGGCTGTTGATCATGAGAATGTAAAACCAGATATTTTAATTCTTGGGAAAGCAATTTCTGGTGGTGTATATCCGGTTTCTGCAGTTTTGGCCGATGATGAAATTATGAACGTTATTAAGCCAGGTCAACACGGATCGACTTTTGGTGGAAATCCAGTAGCTGCTGCCGTGGCAATTGCTGCTTTGGAAGTTGTACGAGATGAAAATTTAGCAGAAAATGCTGAAGAATTGGGGAATTTGTTCAGAAGTAAAATGAATGATTATATACGAAACTCCAATATTGTTAATATGGTAAGGGGAAAAGGATTGTTGAATGCTATTGTGATTAACGATTCTGAAGACAGTTCTACCGCATGGGACATTTGCATGAAATTGAGAGATAACGGACTGTTGGCAAAACCCACACACGGAAACATTATCAGGTTTGCGCCACCGTTGGTAATGAACGAAGAGCAACTTTTGGATTGTGTAAACATAATTACCGAGACCCTTAAGGAGTTTGAAAAATAGATTTTTCATTTGAAAAGCAACAAAAAAAAACCGGCAGTCGCCGGTTTTTTCGTTTTTATAAAAAAGAGATTTACAATCCGCCTTCGTACTGTCTTGCCCATTCTTGCTGCATATCTTCTAACCCATCAATGCCATAAATGGCTAAGGCGGCAATAATTATAATAATATAAATAGCACAAAGAACAGTTCCAATGATAGCAAGTATTTTACCCGTTTTGACATTTTGATAGCCGGAATAGAGCTCAGGATTCTCTGTGTAAACTTCAATCGCCCTATT
>DASSWB010000072.1:0-2601 GCA_035705495.1 Salinimicrobium sp.
TCCTTAAGCCGTCGGTAGAAATTCTCTTTGGGAACGCGTTCACTAAGCTGAAATGAAGTGAACATTTTTTCTTGGTAATTTTTCTTTCCTTGCATAGGGCATGAAATTACAAAAAATTCTTAACTTGTGCAACAGGCACAAAGTATATAAAACATAGTGCGAGTCTTTGCTAATAAGAAGGTTCGGGCATTTTTACGCGGTTCGCCAAATTTTTAAATTTGGCTAATTGAGAAAAGAAATATAATTAGAAAAATTAAAAATTCGGCTTGTGCTTAACCGAAATGATACTGCTTATTTTCTGCACTACATTTCATATACGAGACCGTTGGCGGTCAGCTAAAGAAATTTCGAGCATAAAAGATATAGGCGTAATGTGGATTGAATGATTACAAATGAAACTATTATTATGAAACAGCAGGCAACCAAATCAATATGTTAGAAAATCAACAAGTAAATATAAAAGTCAAACTTGCTTCATTGTGGGCTTCTGTAACTTTCTGCTATTTATATGGAGATTATTTTGAGTTATATACGCCAGATAAAGTAAACAGCCTAATTACAGGCGATAATATTATGGATAACCCAACCACTTTATTGATAGCATCCATAATTTTAGCGATTCCATCAGTAATGGTGATAGCTTCAATTTTCCTAAACCAAAAATAAACCGAATTCTTAATATTCTATTTGGTACATTGTTTACGATAATGATGGTGTTTATTGGAATATGTTCAACTAACTAATGGTACTTATTTTACGTGTTTTTAGCATTTTTAGAAAGTATCATTACTGCTTTGATTGTTTGGTATGCTTGGAAATGGCCTAAAGAAAAATCAGAACTGTAAATGGGCGAAAATTAATTTTAAGAAATAAAAACCCAACTCGTAGAAAAAGGAACTGGAACGAATTGCAGAAAGAATAAAAGCCAGTTGCCAACAAAGAACTGAGGTAAAAAACAAGTCTTTTCTCCATTAAATTTTGACAAAGTTTTCCTGGCATTGTTGAAATGGAACAAATCTTCCTTCGTCGATTTGTTTCCAGTTCAACAAGCATTAAACAGCACCAACATTTTAATATTGGTTATTTAATTTTTAGCACTGAAACGTATTCATCATTATAAGCCAAACCCGAATGTGCTATGGCGAAACACTGTTTCAATAACTTGTTTGCAACTGCAATAAGCGCCAATTTTTTACTCTTGCCCTTGCTTACAATCCGTTCATATACCTCACGACACGCTTTGTTGTGCTTACAGGCGTTGAAAGCGCAAAGAAATAATAGGTTGCGGATTTTCTTGTTGCCGACCTTACTGATCCTACTGCGACCACGTACACTGCTTCCTGATTCTCGAATTGTAGGTGTAATACCAACATAACTGCAGAGCTGCGCAGCAGTCTCAAACTTTGAAAAACCATCAGTTATTACAATTAAAAACAATGCTGTCTTTGTGCCTATTCCTGGAACGGTGGTCAAAAGAGTGAGCTGTTGTTGTTGCTCCATCTTGACCAGTGAGAGCAGACGTTCCTCGATACCGGCAATCTCTTTGTCCAAGTGTTTTCTGTCTCGCTTTAGAGAGCGGTAAACGAACTTGGAGGGAATGCCTAGGGTTTCTTCGCCGTGCAGTTTGTTTTTGGTTGCCGTGCGTTTTTTAAGGTAACTGTCCATTAATCGGAAGAGTTGCAGGCACTCGGCCTGAACATCGGTCAAGGCATTGTAGAGCGGAACTTCGTTGGCCAGGGCATACTCGCAGATTGCCCGTGCATCGCTCTTGTCCGTCTTTACTTTGGCTAGCTTCATTTGTATGAAACGTTTTACCGATAACGGATTAACAACCGATACAAGGACGTTGTTTTTGTAAAGAAACTGTGCGAGCCTGTAATGATAGTAGCCCGTCGCCTCCATAACCACAATCGAACCTTCGGGAAGGATCTTTAAAAAAGCAGCAAATCCTTTTTCATTATTCTTAAACTGATCGTGGCCACTGGTACTGCCGTGCAAATCAAAGACATCCTTGCTGATGTCAACTCCAAAAGTTTCCTTATATTTATTCATAGAAAATTGTTTATGAAAGAACGAGCTACTTGGGTCACAACAACTTGAAAACGAGGTCTAGGCCTCACAGAACTGAACGTGATTTAAGTAGTAAAAGAGCGGGGATTATCAATGTTGTCGAAGTCTAAAGCTTCACTGTATAAAGTAACCTTACTCCGCTCTTTTGTTCTTTCTGATTTATACTTAAAGTTAACTGATTTATTAAAAATCAAACTTAAGATGTATAAACGCAATAGCGGGTAAGTGCAAAATCCAAGGTAATTTTATAAATTTAAAGTCTGGTATAAACCGAAAAGTCAATGCGCCAATCCCGCTACTGCGCTTATACGAAATTGAAAGGAAAATATAGAGATAATCAAAAAATAGGAACATTTCCTTACTGTACCTTTCTTCTTGAATATGGAAAACTGGAGTTGCTAACTTTGCCCGCATATAAAATTAAGCATAAAACCTTAATTTTAAAACATGAAAAAAACACGAAAAAAGTACGATCGCGCTTTTAAAGAAAAAGCCGTCGAATTGAGCCACAACAGAAAGAACCTTTCCGAA
>DASSWB010000073.1:0-9678 GCA_035705495.1 Salinimicrobium sp.
TTAGGTTTGTTAACAAGTACCACTAGCTCCTGCTGCGCCAAAATATCTCGCGTAATTTCGTCGTTTTCGTGTAGCAGACTTCTTTTTAGATATAAAAGTTCATTAAGTGGTAACCCATTCTCGCCCATTAAAACCAAGCCATTTCCGGTTTCGTTGGATTCAGAAATCGTAGCCATTACCTCATCAATCTGTTGAACCATTTCCCTATTATAAACAAGCCTTTCTTCATAATTTTTAAGCGAAACCTCTTTCATCTCTTGTAACAGCGTATTTTTTTGAAGGTAGCTTATCAGTTTATCAATACTTTTCTCTGTGGCTTCATGATCAAAAACGACCGTGATTTCATGAAAACGAAATTGTGGGGTGAAAGCTTCCAATGATTGCGGTCCTTCCTCTTCTTGATAATTCTCCAGCAAAAGGAGCACTGCATTCCTGTCCACGTGAAATTCATCAAAGAGATTGGATACATCTATGACCGGTTTGATTTCAATTTTATCTATTTCTTCAAATTCCTCGTTTTCCTTATCAAATGCGCTTTCATTGATCTGATTGACGGCGTTATACACATAACTCGTGGAATTGAAGTTTGTCTGAACAATTAAAACGGCTTCTTTTTTGCCTTTGTTTTCTTGCTGTAAAAAATATCCCACAATGGCTCCAATTATGATTAAAACCAAGATAACGAGCCAAGATTTTAATATAAATCGGAAGGCGCGGTAAATCAAAATTAAGATCCGCTTAAAAAAGCTTTTAATCGCATTGAAAAGAGCTCCTAATTCAATTTCGTCGGAAGTATTGGAGTTTGCAGCCATTAGGATTCAAATATTTGTTCAAGGATTTTTTCTGTTATCAAGTAGGTTGGTTTTACGCCCGCAGTACCCAATCCGCCCGAGGCTAGCGTACTGCCAGTTTCCAAAGGATTATCAGATGCGTAATAAGCGTATCTCACTTTGACATCCGGATTTATACTTCCTCTCAATTTGGAAGCGGCCTGAATGGCTTTTTGGTAATGTGCACCTTCCATTTCCAAACCAACTACATTCCATGTAGAATCGTGGAAAAATTTCAAAATATCTTTGTTTTGAAGTGAAGTTCCCAGAACAGTGATCATCGCTCCATCATAAATTTTTAGGTCGTGCCCGTAAAACTGCTCTTTTGAAAGTTCGTTGTCAAATGGATAATTATCCGCAGTCCCTTCAAAAACGTGTGCCTTCGGAATCATGATATCTCCTTTGCCTCCATCTAAAATTCCGGCTTTTCCCATAATGGAAATACTGGATACGTTCATATGGACTTCCTGCTCTCCACATTTATAGGGTTTCAATAATTCGTCCATCGTTTCATAGGCTTGTTCCCCAAACGCATAGTCCATTACAATTATGACGGGTGCATCTTTTTTATCGTTGGTCTTTGAACTGTTTTTACCATGGAACGAAATTTTTCCAGTATCAAAAATCTGAACATCGATATTGGTTCCGCTGGTGTCTTCCAAAAACAGCATTCCATGGTCTAAAGCGGTTTTTGCCACTTTGCTCCTCAATTTACCATTGGCGTTATTGCTCAATTCTTCGTAAATATGACTGGCACCTTTTTTCTTGATTTCATCCTGAAAAGCAAGCGGAGCAAACAAAGTGTTCATCACACTGTGCATGTTGGCGCTGATAATGTGGATCGGTCTTTTCAAAAGATTGTTGGCCAATAAAGTCGATTTGATCTTGTTGGCCCAAATTTCTCCGTGAATGTGGTGTCCCAGCCTTTCGCGAAGCACAGGGCTAAAGGTTACAATTCTTTTGTTTGCTCCGTTGGTCTCATCCATTGCCAGTTTTCCGAGCCAGTATATAATGTGTAAAAAACGTTCTTGATTTTCGGGAAGAACAAATTTGGGATAAATCGCCGTTACTTCGCTAAATGTTCTTCCAAGTATATTCGCGGTGTGGGTTAATGTTACTTCTCTTTCTGCTTGGGTAAGATCTTTATCGCGCAGTACAGATTTTTCCAACTTTAACCAATCTCGTGTTACGTTTCCTTCTTCATCAATAAAAACACGACGCATTATTTTATGGGATTCAATGAACAGAAAAGTCAGGTGTGTAAGGATATCATATATTTCTGATCGTCCCCTTGTTATTTCAATATTGATTTGCTCTTCATCAATCCGATAGCAATTTCTTCTTCTTTTTGGCGGAACAATAGGTTTAAAATGTGAATTTCCGTAACCTTCATCGCTGGTTAAATTGATATATCTACATTCTTCAATTCCTTTTGGAAGTCGGTCAATAACGTATAACAGACCGTCAAGCTCCACTTTTTCTTCAGCAACCGAACCATAAATTTCTGGTCGGAGTGTAAGAAGTGCTTCTCGAAGCGTTTCTCCCGAAACACCCATGGGTTTGTAAAATCCTCTGTTGAACAAATGTCTCATGGTGATGTACATTCTTTCTATGGCACTGGAACTCTCCTGCGCCCTTGTACGTCCATGTATTTTTAAATTACTCATTCTCTTTTATTATTTTTTCTAATACCGTCGCTATTTTCCGGTCGTTGGACAAACGTGGAAGTTTGTTTTGTCCGCCCAGTTTTCCGATGGATCTCATATATTCTTTAAAACCCTCTTGGGGAACTACAGTTATTTTTAATTGCTGAAGGACTTTCCCTTCAAATAAATCCTTGTAATATGAATTCTGCTTTTGCAAACTTAAATCAATATTTTGAGCAAAATACTTTAAATTTTTCGGTTCTTTCTCAAATTCAATAAACCATTCATGATAAGGCAGTTCGTTGGACGAAGTTTCAATTTGAGGTGCAACTGTAAATTCACTGATTATTGCTTTCTCTTTTTTTAAAGCTTCATTGATTGCAGTTTCTACTTCTTTACCAATTACATGCTCTCCGAAAGCCGAAATAAAATGTTTGATCCGTCCCGTAACGACAACTTTGTATGGTTTAATTGATGTAAACTGAATGGTATCGCCCAAATTATAGGCCCAGAGTCCCGCGGTTGTGGAAATGATCATCACGTAATTGATACCAATCTCAACTTCTGCGATTGTTAACCGCTTCGGATTTTTCTCGTGGAATTCTTCCGCTTTTATAAATTCATAAAAAATTCCCGAATTCAACTGAAGCAGCATTCCTTTGTCATTTTGCTTGTCCTGAAAGGCAAAAAAGCCTTCCGAAGCGGGAAAGAGTTCTATGCTGTCAATTTTTCGCCCAATCAAGCTTTCGAATTTCTTTCTGTAGGGCTCATAATTGACTCCACCGTAAATAAAAAGATTGAAATCGGGAAAAACATCACCAACATTTTTGCCGGTCCGTTCTTTAATTCTTTCAAAATACATTTGTACCCACGAAGGAATACCGCTAATCACGCTCATGTTTTCTTTCAGGGTTTCATCTACAATGGCATCGACTTTGGTTTCCCAATCTTCGATACAATTGGTTTCCCAGCTCGGCATTCTGTTTTTCTGCAAATAGGCTGGAACAAAATGGGCCACAATTCCTGACAAACGACCTAATTTCACGCCATTTTTATCCTCTAGCTCCGGACTTCCTTGAAGGAATATCATTTTTCCATTTACAAAATTGGCTTTCCCGGTTTCTGCTATATAACATAGAATTGCATTCCGTGCTGCTTCAATATGTGTGGGCATGGATTCTTTTGTAATCGGAATATATTTTGCTCCACTCGTGGTTCCTGAAGTTTTGGCATAATACATGGGTTTTCCAGGCCACAGAATATTTTCTTCGCCCGAAACCATTCGATCAACATAACTTCGCAAATCTTCATAATCGCGCACAGGCACCTTTCGGGCAAAATCTTTGAAATTTTTAATTTCTGAAAAATCATGATCTTGGCCAAAAACCGTTTGCTTTGCTTTTTCGATGAGGTTATGAAACACCTTTTGCTGCGTCACTTCTGGATTGGAAGCCCATTTGTTTATTTTTCCGCGGATTTGTTTCGCAAATATTTTAGCTGCAAAGGATTTCAACGACATTTTTTAAAAATTAAAATCTATAAAATCAGTGGGATCAATGGGTTGCCCATCACTCCATAATTCGAAATGCAAGTGCGGACCCGTGGTATATTCACCGGTAGATCCAACAGTGGCAATCACTTCACCTGATTTAACCAAATCCCCCTGTTCTTTTAACAAAGTGGCATTGTGTTTATAAACCGATATTAAACCGTAACTGTGTTCCAAGATCAAAACATTTCCCGTTTGTGCAGACCATTCCGCAAATATCACGACACCATCTGCTGCTGCTTTCACTGCGGCTCCAGTTTCCGCCGCAATGTCAACTGCGTAATGCCTGTTTTTGATGCTATAGCCTTCGGAAATCGAGCCGGTAAGCGGTGGGAAAAAAGCAAAATTGCTGCGGGAAGTTGCCGTTTCCAATAAATTGTATTTGTCTTCCAAAGCCACCTGCTCACGTAGTAATGAATCTTCTTTTGAAGGATCAAAATCAATAAGGGAAGGATCCAAGCGTTGTGCCTCCAAAATCGAATCACGGTTAAATTCCACCGATTTCATATCCCCCGTCAATACCTGTTTAATGGAATTGTAGTACTGTGTGTTCAGCCTTAATACATTTTGTATTGAGTCGGTTTGTTCAGCCAGCTCTACCGCTTGATTTCTTAATTTGGTTGATGAGTATCCGGGTATATATTCCCGTAATGGTGTAAATGCAATCAAAACCGTGGTTCCCGCAATCAAAAGAATCGCGGAAAGGGTCACGACAACAAAAATATTTAGTTTGGTGAGTTTAAAAGACAGTCTTTCTTCAAAGGTGTCTTCGTTTAAGATAACCAGCCGGTACTTGTGTAAAAGCTTTTTGGTAATTGTTTTTTTTGCGCTCTTTTTTTCTGACATGTCTGAAATTACTTGAACAAAGATAAAATAAAGTTCATTTTATTGCTATTTTGTACGTTATATAACTCCTCGATTAAAGTTTTCTTATTAACTTTGCCGAAATATAAATTCAGAATTATGTTGTTAGGTATTTTTTTAGTAATAGGAGCATGGCAATATATTATTATTGGCGTCGCTATTTTATTATTATTTGGGGGAAAGAAAATTCCAGAATTGATGAGAGGATTGGGAAGTGGCATCAAAGAATTTAAAGATGCTTCAAAAGACGATGAAAAGGAAAAACCTTCAGAAAGTAAAAATCAATAAAAATAAAAACCCAACTTAAAAAGTTGGGTTTTTTATTACTCAATCTCTGCGGATTTTAATATCGCTTCCAGTTCAAACATATTATCTCGCTTAAATGCAGATGGTGCGAATGTGAAACCTTCCAATACCACATACCGGTCATTTTCTTTGTCGTCAACAATGTAATTCACGAATGGCCCGGCCATAAACGCACCTTTTACTTCCCAAGTACCTTTGGTTTCATAGGCAAATCTGTCGTCTATTTCGGTTTCAAAAAGATAAGGCGCATAAGCTTTTTCCGTTATCATATGGGTTCCTTCAGTGGGTCCCGGAATGTGTTTTTTACCAATTGAATCACGGATTTTTATAATTTGGGAAACAATATTGGAGTCTTTTTTTATCGTGTTATACGGAATTTCAAAAACCAAAATATTCATTCCTCCATTTGGAATTTCTTTTCTGAGCCAGAAAAAATCATCTTCTTGAACAGCGTAACGATAAGCGGTAGGAAATTTTAAAGAAACACCCAAAGAATCTTTCAGCGGAGCATTATTTTGAAGAGATTTTCTAATCCTGCGTTGATTTTCTTTTATTTCGGCCGATTTAAAAGTGGCTATAATATTTTCGGCCTCAGCTTTGATTACGTTGATAATTTCTTTCTGTGACTGACCGGAAATAACAATGCCCGTTTGAGGACGCGCATAGAGATCTTTCGTAACTTCCAAGCCCATTTGTCCTTTTTCGATTTTCAAAAAATTCCTGCTTTTTCTAACAAAACCGGAAAATGATTCCGGCGGAATTTGAGATAAGGAAAAAAGTGGTTCATCCTGTGGTAAACCCGCTACGGGTGCAGCAAGATACTCCCTGAGGACTTCCCCTACTTCTCCTCTCCATAACTCGTTATCAACAACAACAGAGATGCTATTGATCCTTCCTGAAGAATCGGTTAGTACAATCTGATTTTCTTTTGGGGTTTCGTCACATGCCAATAAACAAGCAAAAGCAAGGAACAAAAAGGTAATTTTTTTCATTTCCGGAAATTTCTAAATTTTATCCCTTGGATAAGCGTAATTTCATCCCAGGTTTCAAATTGCTACCACTAATATCGTTCCATTTTTGAATATTCTTGACAGTAATGCCAGGAAATTTTTTGGAAATGCTCCACAACGAGTCACCTGCTTTTACCGTATATATTTCTAAAGTTTCGGAATTACCGGAATCATTACTTGGCTTTTTCAGGTAAAGCACCAATTTCTGTCCGATGCGTAACCGATTGCTTTTTAAGCCATTCCAACGTTTAATATGTGAAATGGGAACATTGTATTGATTGGCTATTTTCCCTAAATAATCTCCTTGCTTGACGCGGTAAGTTATTTGATTTTCACTCTCAAGAAAGTCCTTTAAAGGTTTCTCCTTTTTTTCTAATGCTGCCGCTGCCAATGCATAAATTTCGGTTTCGTTGTTCACAAACAATCCAACTTTTCTTTTTGGTAAACGAATTGCATAATTTTTCTTGGAGATATTCGGAATCACATCCAATTTAAAACTAGGGTTCAGAAACTGAATAAAATCTTTGTCAACACCCGTAACTTTCGCCACCTGATCAAAAGTCAGCGTTTGTTTTAATCGAACGGTATCGGTTTCAAAATAGGTTGTATGTGGTTTCTGCGGATTAAATCCGTGTTCATTCGCGTATTCAAATAAATAATAAGTGGCAATAAATGCGGGTACATATCCGGCGGTTTCACGCGGAAGAAAGGGTCGGAGATTCCAATAGTTTTTCCGCCCACCACTTCTCCTAATGGCTTTTGAAACGTTTCCGGGCCCTGAATTATAAGAAGCAAGCACCAAATCCCAATCTCCAAAAACGTTGTACAAACTGGATAAATATTGGCAAGCAGCTTCTGTTGCGCGTACGGGATCCATTCTTTCGTCAACATAAGAATTTACATCCAATCCATGCATTTTTCCGGTCGCATACATAAATTGCCATAATCCCGTAGCACCGGCATGTGATCTTGCTCTTGGATTCAAAGCGCTTTCTACAATGGCCAAATATTTAATTTCCAAAGGAATATCGTACTTATCCATTTCCTTTTCAAACATCGGAAAATAGTAAGTACTCAAAGCCATGAGCCGCTCCATTGCTTTTTTGTTCCGGTTTAAATAAGAATGAATAACTTTTTCCAGTGTTGGATTGTATTCTATGTGTAAAGGCGTTTTTGCATCCAATCGCGCCAATCTTGCTTTTAAAGTATCGGTAGAAAGATCTTTTACAACTTCATCGGTCCAATAATCTTCTTGAACAGTTTTGGTCATTATGTCGAACAAATCCGAATTTAGAAGCTCCTTTTTCCAAAGTGAATCGATTTTTGCCGCGATCGGATCATCTTTTAGCGTCACGACAACCGAATCATTGACCACAATGGAAATCGCATGTTTTTCTTTTACAACTACAGGACTGGAGGTTGAATCTACTTTATTGCTGTGTGTTCTGACGGATTGTATTTCCAACTCCGATTGGTCAACCTCTTGCGAAAACACCATGAAAGAACAGCAGATCATTAGAAGTAAGAGCATCTTTTTCATCATAAAAAATTATAAAGTTGTCATCTACAACGCAATGTAGTTGTATTTTCTTACAAATTTATTTTTTTATTGCCTCTATTCCAGGCAGACTTTTCCCTTCTAACATCTCCAACATCGCGCCACCACCCGTTGAAACGTAACTCACCTCATTTTCCAAATCGAATTTTTTAACAGCTGCAACAGAATCTCCACCACCCACTAACGAAAATGAACCAGTTTTGGTTGCTTTCGCAATGGCTTCCCCTATGGACTTTGTGCCATTGGAGAATTTATCCATTTCAAAAACTCCCATGGGTCCGTTCCAAAGAATGATTTTTGATTGCATGATGACTTCGGAAAAAGCTTTAATGGTTTGAGGGCCCGCATCCAGTCCCATCCATCCGGCTTCTATTTTTCCACTCGCTGCAATTTTTGTGGAGGCGTCATTGGAAAAAGAATTGGCAACAATTGCATCTATTGGCAAATGAATCTCAACAGCTTTCTCTTTTGCTTTTTCCAAAATTTGCAAAGCCATATCCAGCTTATCATCTTCAACCAGGGAATTTCCTATTTCGCCGCCCAAAGCCTTTACAAAGGTGAAAGTCATTCCGCCGCCAATCAATAAGTGATCGACTTTATCAAGAATATTTTCAATGATGGTTATCTTGGTTGAAACTTTGGCACCTCCCAAAATGGCTGTTACGGGTTTTTCGGCGGAATTGAGCACCTTGTTCAAACTTTCTATTTCTTTGGATAGAAGATATCCGAAGCATTTATCTTCAAAAAAACGCGCCACAATTGTAGTGGAGGCATGCGCTCTGTGAGCAGTTCCAAAAGCATCGTTGACATAAATATCTCCCAGTGCAGCGAGTTTGCGGGCAAAATCTTCATCGCCAGCAGTTTCTTCCGGATAAAATCGGAGGTTTTCCAAAAGTAAAATTTCCCCTGGTTTTAAATTTTCAGCTTTCTCCCTTGCCGAAGCACCAACCGAATCCGTAGCCATTAAAATGGGTTTTTCCAGAACTTTTGATACCTCATCAACAATATGTTTCATTGAATATTTCTCCTCTATTCCTTTTGGTCTTCCCAAATGCGACATCAGGACAACACTTCCGCCTTCATTCAAAATTTTATCGATGGTTGGTTTTGCCGCAGCTATTCTTGTGTTGTCAACAACTTCAAAATTGTCGTTTAAAGGAACATTGAAATCAACTCGAATCAGCGCTTTTTTATTATTGAAATTGTAATCGTCAATATGGATCATATATAAAGAGGTATAAATACAAATATAAATTTTTTCAAAGATAAGAAGTTCTAATAATTTTATATTTGTGCCATGCTATTCAAAGAAATACTTGGTCTTGCACATATAAAAAACCACTTGACCACTTCAGTGAACAACGGTCGGATTCCGCATGCGCAGCTTTTTGTGGGATCCAACGGATCGGGCATACTGCCAATGGCAATTGCCTATGCGCAATATATTTTATGTGGCAACCAGAATACAGAAAATGAAGGGAATACTGCTTGTAATTTAAAAATGAATCAACTTTCTCATCCCGACTTACATTTTGCTTTTCCTGTAGCGACAACAGAAAAAATCAAAAAGCATCCTGTATCCGCTAACTTTATTGGGGAATGGAGAAATTTTGTTGCCAAAAATCCATACGGAGATTTACTGGATTGGCTTCAAGAACTGGAAATTGAGAATAAACAAGGTCAGATTGGCGTTGATGAAGCAAAGGAAATTGTAAAATCCTTGTCTTTGAAATCCTATGAAGGCGGATACAAGGTGATGATTGTGTGGGCGGCCGATAAAATGAACGATGCATGCGCGAACAAACTTTTAAAACTTCTTGAGGAGCCACCAAACAAAACGGTTTTCATTCTTGTCGCCGAAGAGGAAGAGGCAATTTTGCAAACCATAAGATCCCGATGCCAAATGCTGCGTTTC
>DASSWB010000074.1:0-11621 GCA_035705495.1 Salinimicrobium sp.
GTTCATCACCGAATTCCTTTGGGAATGATTGCTTCATATATGGGCGTAACACAAGAAACATTAAGCAGGATTCGAGCGGAGAAATAATTTGATCTATATCAAATGAAAAACAAATGTTTTATTGTCATATTTGCAAAAAAATAACATAAATGAAAACACATCAATTATTATTTCTGATTTTTTCCATTTCTTTTTTTTCAACTTCATTTGGACAGATTAAGCTTGAGACACAAAATATTGATAGCAGATTGTATTTTTCTGAAGGTGAAAATCAGCCATTGGTTGTGGGACTTGGTGGAGCCGAAGGTGGTAATGCTTGGGATAGCGATCATTGGAAAGAAACCCGGGATCAGTTTTTGGAAAAAGGTTATGCCTTTTTGGCACTTGGTTATTTTGGATCTCCGGACACCCCTGCTTTTCTCGAAAAAATAGCTATTGAAGATGTGTACCACGCTATTAAGGTTGCATCACAACAAGAGAATATTGATTCCACCAGAATTGCAATCGTTGGAGGTTCCCGTGGTGGAGATTTAGCGCTTTTACTGGGAAGTTATTATCCTAATATTAATTGCATTGTTGCTTTGGTTCCAAGTCATGCCGCTTTTCCGGGACATACGATGCATTTTACCACTTCGGCGTGGACTTATAACAATAACGAATTACCCTTTATTCCTGTAAATGAAGAAGCAATCCCATTTTTAATGAAGCGGGATTTAAGAGGCGCTTTTACCACAATGCTAAAAGATAGCGTGGCGGAAAAAAACTCCTTGATAAAAGTCGAAAATATAAAAGCACCCATTTTGTTTTTATCGGCCACGAAAGATGAATTTGCCCCTACCACGGAAATGTGCGAAAAAATGATGCAGCGTTTAGAAGAACATAATTTTCCTTATGTTTATGAACACCAAGCCATTGAAGGAGGTCACGCAGAACCTTTGAAACATTTTGATTTGGTATTTTCATTTTTGGAAAAAAATTATCCGGTTCAGAAGTGACCTTTCATCCAAAATATTTCATTGCAACCATTATTCTTTTTTTGATTGAAGTCGGAATCGCGGTTTACATTAAAGATGATTTTATTCGCCCATATTTGGGCGATTTTTTAGTCGTTATCTTACTTTACACCGCTCTTAAATCGGTTAGCAATCTTTCCGTGACCACCGCCGCTTTAATTGTTTTGTGTTTTTCATTTTTGATCGAATTTTTGCAATATCTCAATCTCGTCACTTTTTTAGGTTTACAAAATTCAAAAATCGCAACCACAATTCTTGGAAGCTCATTTTCCTGGTATGATATGTTGGCGTACACATTGGGAATTGGTTTTGTTTTTTTAATTGAAAAAAAACTCGGTAAAGGAAAGAGAAAATAAGCTGAAACTTCATCCAAGGCGTTTCATTATCTTTGGAATCAATTATTCTGAATCCATTGAAAAAACATACAACGCTTATACTCACCCTGCTCCTTCCGCTACAAATTATTGCGTTAAAAATTCTTTCGAATCATTCCGATTTGGTCGAAAAATATTACAGCAATGGTATCTATCCGTTTTTTTCGAAATTAATACGAACCACTCTAGGATTTCTTCCTTTTTCATTTGGTGATGTTTTTTATACCGTAATCGGACTCTACGGAATTGTTTGGATTGTAAAAAGATTCAAACAGCGTTTTCGAAATCCGAAAAAGTGGCTTTTGTCAATTTCTGCGGCGGTTTCGGTTATTTATGCTTGTTTTCATCTCTTTTGGGGGCTGAATTATTACCGGGAACCTTTACACAAAGCTTTGGAGATAGAAAATGATTACACCACACCCGAATTAATTGCTTTGACCAAAACTTTGATCAAAAAATCAAATGAAATTCATCGTGAACTCACTGGAAACGATTCCATTAAAGTCGATTTTTCCTTTTCAAAAAAAGAGATGTTTGAGCTAACTTCTTTAGGTTATGCAAACCTATCGACCGATTTTCCAAAACTGAAATACGAAGCACAAAGCATCAAACCTTCGCTTTATAGTATTCCGCTGACCTATATGGGTTTTAACGGTTATCTAAATCCATTCACAAATGAAGCGCAAGTGAACACAATTTTACCACAATACAAATTGCCGACAACTGCGAGCCACGAGGTAGCACACCAACTGGGTTTTGCTGCAGAAAACGAAGCTAATTTTATTGCCTGTTTGGCAACAATGAATCATTCCAATTTATATTTTCGGTATTCCGGTTATACATTTGCTTTGGGTCATTGTTTGAATGAATTGTACAAAAGGGATGATTCGATGGCGCTTATTTTATCTTCCAAGATCAATTATGGAATTAGTCTTAATTTTGAGGAAATGCGCATTTTTTGGGCTTCTTATAAAAATCCGTTGGAACCTTTGTTTATGGCGACTTATGATTCCTATCTCGTTGCAAACAATCAGGCTGGCGGGATGCTGAGCTACTCGTATGTGGTAGCATTGTTGGTGAATTATTTTGACGAAGAAAATAAATTCCTTTAAAAACAACTGCACAAGCCGTAAATTTCCTATTTTTCATTTCTGAAAAAATTAACATTTTATACTTCCGACTTTTATGAAAGTAAAAAGTTTATTGTTCATTGCCTTTCTGCTTTGTTCACAGTTGCAGGCGCAAGAATATTTCCCGACAAACACTGGCGTAAAAACACAAAACACCAATCTCACGGTTTTTAAAAACGCAAAAATCCACGTTGATCCTACTACGATTATTGAAAACGGAATGTTTATCGTAAAAGACGGTAAAATTGCTGCCATTGGAAAATCCGTGGAAATTCCTAAAAACAGCGTTGTTATTGATCTTGCGGGAAAAGAAGTTTATCCATCCTTTATAGATGTTTTTTCCAGCTTCGGAATTGAAAAACCAAAAGGCGGAGGCGGCAATCCTTATAGTGGAAATCCGCAATACGATGCAGATCGCGAAGGTTATTATTGGAATGACCACATTCGGCCGGAAACCAAAGCACTTTCAGCATTTAAATTTGATGAAAAACAAGCTGAAAAATTACAACAAGCTGGCTTTGGAGTTGTAAATACACATATGCCCGACGGAATTGTTCGCGGTACCGGAATGTTGGTTGCTTTAAATTCAGCCGGAACACAAGGAGACAGAATTATTTCCGATCGGTCTGCACAATATTTATCCTTTGACAAAAGTGCAGAGTCAAAACAGATTTATCCAGCATCCAAAATGGGTGCGATGGCTTTATTGCGTCAGGTTTATCACGATGCTAAATGGTATCAAAACGGCGGAGCCAAGAACAAAGATCTCGCATTGAAAGCTTTTAATGAAAATACAGGTTTGACCCAGATTTTTGACGCTGGAAGTCTTCTGGATGTATTACGGGCAGATAAAGTTGGAGATCAATTTGATGTACAATACGTAATTCTTGGCGACGGATTTGAATTTGAAAAAATTGAGGCTATCAAAGCGACAAATGCAACACTCATTGTTCCGCTGAATTTCCCCGACGCTTATGATTTGGAAGATCCTTATTTGGCTTCTTATGTAAATCTTTCAGAAATGAAAAAATGGAATCAGGCGCCTACAAATCCGAAAACCCTGAAACAAAATGGAATTAAATTCGCCTTTACCACAAATGATTTGGATGTAAAAAATTTCAGGAACAATTTATTGAAAGCCATTAAATACGGATTGGACAAAAATACAGCACTTGCAGCGTTAACTACTGTTCCGGCGCAAATCCTCAAAAAAGAAAATGAGATTGGAAGTTTAAAATCTGGAGCTTGGGCGAATTTCTTGATTACAAGTGGCGATTATTTTGACGAAGAAACCATTGTTTACGAAAATTGGGTTCAAGGAGAAAAAATTCTCATCGAAGATATGAACGCAGCAGATTTATCGGGTGAATACGATTTGAAAGTCGCAGGTGAAACTTACAAAATGAAAATTACTGGGGAAATCTCAAAGCCAAAAGTTGAAGTGGAGCTTGGAAACAAGAAATTAGGTTCGAAAATTTCGGTTGAAAACCATTGGATGAATTTGGTGATCACTTCTACCGACACCACAAAAAAGGAATTTATCAGAATGGTTGCAAACCTTCCGCAGGAAAGAAAATTGATCAGTGGAAAAGCAATTTTGGCAAATGGAACCGAAACCACTTTTTCAGCTAGCAAAATCGATTCCGCAGAAGAAAATGAAAAGAAAAAGCAACAAAAAGAAAAAGAAGAAAAACAAGAACTTCTAGCCGATGTCGTTCCCGTTACCTATCCGAATATGGCGTTTGGATACGCCTCCCTACCGAAACAAGAGACCATTTTATTTAAAAATGCAACGGTTTGGACTGGGGAATCCGACGGAATTCTTGAAAATACCGACGTCTTAATTAAAGACGGAAAAATTTCCAAAATCGGAAAAAATCTTTCCGCAGGAAATGCGAGAATCATCGATGCGACGGGAAAACATTTAACTGCTGGAATCATTGATGAACATTCACATATTGCAGCATCTTCAATAAACGAGGCCGGACAGAATTCGAGCGCCGAAGTCAGCATAGAAGATGTGATCAATCCGGATGACATCAGCATTTACAGAAATCTTGCGGGTGGTGTAACAACCGTACAAGTTTTGCACGGTTCGGCGAATCCAATTGGTGGAAAATCGGCCATTATCAAAATGAAATGGGGGCATTCGCCCGAAGAAATGATTTATGACAATTCGCCCAAGTTTATAAAATTTGCTTTAGGGGAAAATGTAAAACAAAGCAACTGGAGCAGTTACAATCGATTTCCGCAGACCAGAATGGGTGTTGAGCAATTGTTCACTGATTATTTTACAAGAGCCAAAGAATACGAACAAAAGAAAAACAGCGGGGAACTCTATCGTGTTGATGAAGAAATGGAAACGCTTGTAGAAATTTTGAACGGCGAAAGATTTATTTCCTGTCATTCCTATGTTCAGAGCGAGATTAATATGCTGATGAAAGTGGCGGAGAAATTCGACTTCCGCATCAATACTTTTACCCATATTTTGGAAGGCTATAAAGTTGCCGATAAAATGGCCGAACACGGCGCCGGCGGATCGACTTTCTCCGATTGGTGGGCGTACAAATATGAGGTGAAAGATGCAATTCCCTATAATGCCGCGATTATGCACGAACAAGGAGTGACCGTTGCAATCAATTCCGACGATGCCGAAATGGGAAGAAGATTGAATCAAGAAGCGGCCAAAACCGTAAAATACGGCGGAGTTTCGGAAGAGGAAGCTTGGAAATTCGTGACTTTGAATCCGGCGAAACTTTTACATCTTGACGAACGCGTTGGAAGCATAAAAATCGGTAAAGATGCCGATTTGGTTCTTTGGACAGATCATCCACTTTCAATTTATGCAAAAGCAGAAAAAACACTTATTGAAGGCGCGGTTTATTTTGATCTTCAAAAGAATGAAGCAATGCTTAAAGAAAATGAGCGGTTAAGAAATATTTTGGCAACGCAAATGCTGGAAGCCAAGAATAAGGGTTTAAAAACCAAAGTTGTTGAAAAAATAGAGAAAGTGTATTTACACTGTGATTCAATGTAATTTTTTGAAAATGAAAAACTTGAAAATTAAAATTATCGCCTTGCTTTTTGCTTTTACGAGCAGTTTATATGCACAACAAACCCCAGGTGAAGCACAAAAAGGAGTGATTTCCATCATCGGGGCAACAGCGCATATTGGAAATGGAGAAATCATTGAAAACAGTTTGATCATTTTTGAAAACGGAAAAATCAAACACGTGGTTGACGCCACCACTTCAAAGTTGTCTCCAATGGGGAAAATCATTGATGCATCCGGGAAACACATATATCCAGGATTTATTGCAGCGAACACAACATTGGGTCTTGTTGAAATTGATGCAATAAGACCTTCTAACGATGAAGATGAAATTGGAGAAATGCTTCCTCACGTGCGCAGTATTGCGGCATACAACGCTGAAAGTTTGATTGTGGAAAGTATGCGGCCTAATGGCGTTCTCGTAGCTCAAATTGCTCCGCGTGGAGGAAGAATATCGGGTACTTCATCGATTGTGCAACTGGACGCTTGGAATTGGGAAGATGCGGTAATTAAGGAAAACGACGGAATTCATATAAACTGGCCAAATAGCTTCAGACGCGGACGGACTTGGCGTGGCGAAGAACCAGGTATTAAACCCAATGAGGATTATACCAAAGAAATCAACGAATTGACCGACTTTTTTAAAAACGCCAAAGCCTACTTGGCAGGAAAAAGAAATCCCAAACATTTACCATTTGAGGCTATGGAAGCGGTTTTTTCAGGAGATAAAAAAATCTTTGTGCAGGTTGATGGCGAGAAAGAAATTATAGATGTCATCAATTTTAAAAAAGAAAACAATCTTGCAAACATCGTGATTGTTGGTGGGTATCACGCCAATAAAGTTGCTCATTTATTGAAGCAGGAACAAATTCCCGTTTTGGTACAACGCGTGCATTCTTTGCCTTCCCAAGAAGACGACAGTCCCGATCACCCCTTTAAATTGGCGGTTTTACTTCATCAAAACGGAGTGCTCACCGGATTACAGACCAGTGGTGATATGGAAAGAATGAACACCAGAAATCTACCGTTTTACGCAGGAACAACTGTTGCTTATGGATTGGCAAAGGAAGAAGCTTTAAAATTAATTACCTCCAACGTGGCGAAGATTCTTGGAATGGAAAAAACACTGGGAACTTTGGAAACCGGAAAAGACGCAACATTTTTCATAAGTGAAGGTGACGCTTTGGATATGCGGACAAATAAAGTGACTCTCGCTTTTATTCAAGGCCGGGAAATCAGTTTGGATACGTACCAGAAGGATTTGTATGAGCGCTATGAGGGGAAGTATAAAAAGTGATCTGTAGTCAGTAGTCAGTAGTCAGTAGTTAATAGTCAGGGTCAATTAATTGGTATTTGATTATTGATCATTGTCCAGTGTTTGCATCAAATCGGCGAGATCAAGTGGTCGCGTGTACATATCCAATGAACCGTCTGGTTTTTGAGGCCATTGGTCTTTTGGTCTGTCCCAATAAAGTTCCACACCGTTTTCATCTGGATCGTTTAAATATAATGCTTCAGAGACTCCGTGATCGGATGCGCCCGTTAGCGGATAATTGGCTTCTCGGAGTCGGCGGAAAATAATTGCGAGGTCTTTTCTTGTCGGATACAAAATAGCCGTGTGAAAAAGTCCGGGTGCATTCACTGGCGCAGGTGGTGCATTTTTACTGTACCAAACATTGAGGCCAATGTGATGATGATATCCCCCGGCTGAAATAAAAGCAGCGTCCTCACCATAAGTCGTTGTCAGTTCAAACCCTAAAAGTCCGCAATAAAAATCGAGTGATCGCTGAATGTTTGCAACCTTTAAATGTACATGACCAATTTTGGTATCATTCGGAATTTTGTAATCCATAGATTTATAGTTAGTGGCTTTAGACTCTAGACTCTAGACTCTAGACTTTAGACAATATACATTTTACAATATACAATCTACAGTACCCAATACTTACTTCAGCTTAAAATCTTCCGAAGATAAGACAATTTCCGTCGAAGGAGATTCTGCAAACCGGGATTTTTCAGCAGTAATGAAAATCCGCGTGGGCCGATGGGAAGAAACCGTGTATAATTTTGCTTGGTTCTTATCGTCCACCCACAAATTCCCCATGTTAATTGTTCCATGTTCTGTAGAGATCATCCAAACAATATAAGTCTCTCGCGGAGGCGATAATTTTTCGGCTTTGATAATATTATCAACATCGACATAGATTTCGTAATTATCAGATCTGTTTTGGTCAATTGTCACAACCACTTTAGCTCCAGGCATTTTTGTTGAATCTGAAAAAACGACCTTTTTGGAACATCCAGTAATTAGAATAAATAAAAGTAAATATTTAGAGAATTCAACAACTCTTTTTGTTGCATTTCTTTTTTCCATCGATGGGTGGTTTTTCTGTTTATCAGATTTGACTTTTTCCTTTTCTAAAATACGGGCTGGTTTCACGAATTTTCTATTTTACTTTGAATTGTTTTGTGGAAAGTACAACTTGCGTTGATGGCACGGTAATACTTTTGGTATCTTCAGCAGTGATAAAAACTTTGATCGGTTTATACGGTGAAACGGTTTGTAGTGTCGCTTTATTTTTATCTGAAACTTTTAGATTTCCAAGGTTGATGGTTCCGTTTTTTTCTGAAATCATCCAAACCACATAAGTTTTGCGTGGCGGAGTTAACCGATCTGGTTTCGCCATTTTTTCGACTTCCAAATTGATTTCATAATTGTTGTTTTTATTTTCTTCCACTTTCAAAACTGCTTCGGCTGCAGGTATAACTTCGGAATTTGGGAAAACAATTTTATTGGAGCAGCCAACGAAGACAACAGCAACAAGAATGATAAAGATAAACTGTAAAGTTTTTGTATTCTTCATTTTATAACGCATTGATTTTGATTTTTTGAAATTTAAAAATTCCATTCAAATTAATAATATATTTCTGTCCATCACCTAGCTTTCACTTAATTTTAACCAATTCGGGAATTAGATTTCATTTTTACTTAAACAAAAAAGTACTTCAACCAACGGTATCTAATAAACTTTCTGTTTTTTGGTTTGATAAAAATTCGTTTCTTTCAGCCTTTAAATATTTGACAATGGTATGTCCGACACACGGTATTACAAAAAAAAGGATTCGGACTTGTCGCAGTGAAAAACAATAAAGGATTGATTTGTTATTATTCCAGATTAAAAAACTTCTACAGCACAACTACATATCTGCTATCTTTGCACAATGCACAAACAGATTAATAGTTTACAAAATCAGACGATAAAATATTTGCTTCAGCTTCAGGAGAAATCCAGAACGCGGAGAAAAGAAGGCGTGTTTTTAATTGAAGGTGCAAGGGAAATTTCACTGTCAATAAAAGGGAATTATGAAATTTTACAGTTGTTTTTTTCTGCGGAATTTTTTTCCGAAGACAAAATCAACCGATTTTTCAATCTGAAAAATCCAGTCGATATTATTGAAATTTCACAGGAAATTTATCAAAAAATCGCCTATCGCGGAAGCACCGAAGGAATTTTGGCTGTTGCAAAAACAAAAAATCATTCTGTCGACCAACTTTTTTTTAAAACTGAAAATCCGCTGATTTTAGTCGCCGAAGCACCGGAAAAACCCGGAAATATTGGCGCCCTACTTCGCACCGCCGATGCAGCAAATTTGGATGCTGTCATCATAGCGAATCCAAAAACCGATTTATACAATCCAAATATCATCCGTTCCAGCGTGGGCTGTGTTTTCACAACACCAATTGCGACGGGAACAACCACAGAGATCATTGATTTTTTAAAATCGAAAAAAGTGAATATTTACGCAGCGGCGCTTCAGGCTTCAAAACCTTATCACGAAATCGATTTTACCTCAGCTTCAGCAATCGTAATTGGAACCGAAGCAACTGGCCTAAGTGAGGAATGGCGGAAAAATTCGACCCAAAATATTATTATTCCCATGGAAGGCGAAATAGATTCCATGAATTTATCGGTAGCAGCTGGAATTTTGGTTTTTGAGGCAAAAAGACAACGAATTTTATAATTCTGAATTCAGAATTCAGAATTCAGAATTATTTAGTCGTTTCCCCTCCCATTTCGGTAAAAACCTTGTCCACAGGTTCCCAAAGTTCAATTTTATTGCCTTCATGATCCATGATGTGCACGAATTTTCCGTAATCAAATTCTTCAATAGAATCCAAAACCGTCACGCCGTTTGATTTAAGCTTCTTCACAAGTTCCTCAATGTTTTGAACTCGATAATTAATCATAAATTCCTTTTTTGAAGGCTCGAAATATTCGCTTCCTTTCTTAAACGGACTCCATTGCAGGTAATTGATTTCTTCCGGACGATTGGCATTTCTGAATTCAAAACTTGAACCGTATTCGTTTGTTTCAAGTCCGAGGTTTTTAGAATACCATTCCCTTGCTTCCGCCGGATTTTCCGAAAAGAAAAAAATGCCTCCTATTCCAGTTACTTTTGGGGTTGTATCATTTGATTTTTCGGTTGATTCTTTTTCCATAATTGTATTATTGTTTAGGTGCGGTTTTTCATCGGAATTGCATCCCATTATTCCGAAGAAAAGAAAAATGGCTAAAATAATTAAAGATTTTCTCTGTTTGTTCATAATGGAAGTAACAGGTTAAAACCTTTAGCTAGCGATGCTGATCAAATAAAATTGTATTTCCATCCGGATCCGTTAACATAATGCTTGCGGGACCAGAAGTGGTTTCATCGGCCTCGCTGATTAATTGAATATTGCTTTCTTTCAATTGTCGTTGAATTTCACGAACATCATCAAAATTTTCGATATTTTTTGCATTTTCGTCCCAACCTGGATTGAACGTTAAAATATTGCCTTCAAACATTCCTTGAAATAATCCAATCAGCGCATTCTCATTTTTCATAATTAAATAATTTTGCTTCATACTACCAGCAAAAACTTTAAATCCGAGGTTTTCATAAAAATCCCTGGATTTCTCCAGATTCTTGACATTCAAACTCATTGAGAAAGCACCTAATTTCATGTCGTTTTCGTTTTCTTGGTTCATATTTATATGGGTTCGATTATTTAATGGGGCTGGTTTCGCAAAGACAGAATTCATAAAAAATCCGAGTGACAGCGATATTAAAATTGATACTGTTAGAATAAATGTGTGCTTGATTTTCATGTTTTACATTATTTATTGAGAGTTGGAACCGTATCGTTTTTCTCAAATCAAAAATAAGAAATTATATAGCGTTAATGACAATTCCGTGAGATGAAGGAATGAATCAACAAATCACTTCAGTTTAACAAAACCGACCACTGCTCTGCTTCTTAATTACATACATAATAAGTATCTTTGCAGACTGGAAAAAAATATGAAGAAATTCGAAGAAAATATAGAGATTCTTGGAGCTCGTGTGCACAATTTAAAAAATATAGATGTCACGATTCCGAGGAAAAAACTGGTGGTGATCACCGGACTTTCAGGTTCGGGAAAATCTTCTCTCGCTTTTGATACCATTTATGCCGAAGGACAACGCCGATATATAGAAACTTTTTCTGCCTATGCACGTCAATTTCTCGGCGGATTGGAACGTCCCGACGTTGATAAAATTGACGGCCTCTCCCCTGTTATTGCTATCGAACAAAAAACGACAAGCAAGAGTCCGCGGAGTACGGTTGGTACAATCACGGAAATTTATGATTTCCTGCGTTTACTTTTTGCCCGCGCCAGTGATGCCTACAGTTACAACACGGGAGAGAAAATGGTAAGCTTCACTGAAGAACAGATCAAAGAACTTATTCAAGAAAAATTTGATGGGAAACGCATTAATATTCTGGCGCCAGTAATTCGTTCAAGAAAAGGACATTATCGCGAACTTTTTGAGCAAATTGGAAAACAAGGCTTTTTGAAAGTCCGCGTGAATGGTGAAATCCGTGACATCGTAAAAGGAATGAAACTGGACCGTTACAAGACGCACGACATTGAAATTGTGGTGGACCGACTTGCAATGAACGGAAAGGAAGATACCTTAAAACGACTTGATGAAAGCATCAAAACGGCGATGCACCACGGAGATAATA
>DASSWB010000075.1:0-2529 GCA_035705495.1 Salinimicrobium sp.
TCATATAAACCCGCGGATTGTTAATCGCGTTCATCCGAATCCTGTCGCCCAACAAAGCGCCACCCGTTTTTCTTTTCGACGGATCCACCGAAACAATTCCAATGGTTTTCTCTGGAAAATCCAGTAAAAAACGTCGAACCAGTTCATCCACCAAAGAGGATTTTCCGGCTCCGCCCGTTCCCGTGATTCCGAGGACAGGAGAAGAAGCCCCTACAGAAGCCCCTCCAACCTCCCCCAAGGGGAGGCTATTTTTTACTTCTGAAAAAGCAGATTCGAACTCTTCATGTTGATTTTCAGCGAAAGAAATTAATCTTGCAATGGTATTTACATCCTTTTCTTGCAATGCCTCCTTTATTCTCTTCCCTTTGGGAAGGGTCAAGGATGGGCTCTTGAAATCCGAAGTTTTTACCAAATCATTGATCATTCCCTGTAAACCGAGCTCACGACCATCATCTGGCGCATAAATTCTGGTAATCCCGTACTCCTGAAGTTCCTTTATTTCCTCTGGAAGAATCACTCCACCTCCACCTGCAAAAATCTTGATATGTCCCGCGCCTTTTTCCTGAAGCAGATCATACATATATTTCATATACTCGTTGTGTCCACCTTGATAAGAGGTCATCGCAATTGCATTCACATCTTCCTGTATCGCACAATTTACAACTTCCTCCACACTACGATCGTGCCCTAAGTGAATCACCTCAACACCAGTCGATTGGATAATACGGCGCATAATATTTATGGCTGCATCGTGCCCATCAAAAAGCGAAGCCGCGGTTACAATTCTTACTTTATTTTTGGGTTTATAAGGAGCCTGTTGTTCCATGTTTGGTCTGATTTTTTAAGTGCCGCAAATTTACGAAATTCCGTCAAAACACTGACTATATTTATAAATCCGTAAAAATCAAGAAGTTTCCGTCTGTTTTGGGCGTGCCCCACCTGCGCAAAAGCTTCGGTGCGTCAGGCTATTCGTTGCAAGTCCGCGCTCGTTCCTCGCTGTGGGCTTTCCACTGCTATCCTTCACGCAAGAGGCCCTCACCCCCGCCTCTCCCCAAGGGAGAGGAGCCTAAGTTATTTTAAATTTTAAAAACCTGCTTCATCAAGGCTCTAAGGCAACTGTTCAGTCTAAATTGACTGTGTTTTAGAGAAATAGTTTTATATTCTCCCCTTTTGGGGGAGTTAGAGGGGGCTTTTCCATCCACAAACTCCTGAAGATATTCGTAACGTGGCGTTAGTTTACCATCTTCTGTCATTCGAGCGCGTTCGAGAATACCATCTTTATCATCATTGAAAAAAGCGGGAATCACGTGTTTGGCAAACATTTCCCCGAAACCTTCGCTAGCATCTTTAGGAAGTTCGCAGGGCAAATTATCCACTGCCATAACGACGATCGCATTTTCATTGCGGAAATCGACTTCAGATTCTGTTTGCGGATCGTAGCCGTAAACAGGATCTGCAATGGTTGAAGGCCGGATTGTACAAGCTACAGGACCATCGATATCGCAAGAAACGTCGGCTACATATTTTATTTTAAAATCGGGTGATTTGGCATCTTCACGCGTAAAGAAAAAAGGAGCGCCATCGGCATAAAAATGACCCGCGACAAACATATCCGCCACTTTCGCAAATCGCAAGAAATTGCTTTCATAAAGTTCCGGATGTGCATAGAAATCGGCTTTTGTGGCTTCTGTGCCGTCTTTTCTTTTATTATAATCCAACACGCGGATCTGCGTATAGATTGTTTCGGAAATTTCATTTTTTGAATTTAAAAAATCATCTGCTGAAACTTCTTTTATTTTTAGGTGATCCAGAATTTCTTTGGATCCGTAAGCAACTTTTCCGCTACCTGTAAGAACGATTTTCATTGGCGGTAACTTTATTTTATCCAATTCGGACAATACCGCATCGTAATCTGGAAGGTTTTCGACTTTTGGAAGATCGAACAGACCTGTTTTGAGTCCGACAGAGCGAATTCCGTTGTACGCACCTACAATTCCCGCGTACCGACCAAAACCAATGAGCCTGCTGCCGTTTTCATTTTTAATTACCTCGTGATCGTAAAGCTCGATATTTTTGTCGAGAATGGCCCGGAGCAAATTGCGGTTGTATGGTTGTTTTTTGATGGTATGTGAGAAGAAGAAATATTTTTTATTCGGAATCAGTGCATCGATTGGCACTTCTTTTACGCCGAGCATTACATCGCAATCCGAAATGTCTTCAGATACTTGAAATCCTGCGGTTTCATAAGTATCATTTGGAAAAATACGAATATCCGATTTTTCAATTTTAAAAAATGCCTCTGGGAACTGTTGCGTGACTTCTTTTAATTTTTCAGGTGAAAAAACCACTCTTCTATCTGGCGGAGTTTTGCGTTCCTTGATGATGGCAAATTTTATCATTTGGTATGGATTTTGTAAATTATTGACGTGTAGCGCAAAGATATATTTTAATACCTATCTTTGCAACTGCGTTAGGGATTGCAGCGGCATCCTTTTGTGAAGCTTTTGCGGAACAAAAGATACAGCGGAA
>DASSWB010000076.1:0-7185 GCA_035705495.1 Salinimicrobium sp.
CGAACCTCGTTCAACTGATCCCGCTGTAGTGGAACAAAACATAAAAAGATTAATTGCCGAAAAGGAAGCAAAACACGCTGCAGAAAAGGCCGCTGAAGAGAAAGAAGAACAAGCTAAAAAATCAAAAGAATCTTTCGGAAAAAATAAAGACGAATTAAGGAAAAAGGAACAACAAGAGAAAGAACGGAAAGCGAAAAGAAAAAAGAAGTAGTAAATTAATACAGTTGTCATTCCGACAAAAAGAGGAATCTCTTACTTAGAAAAATTCTGCTTCGAACACAGGGATTTTCACTCCGCCACACTATGTCCAGAATGACAGGTTTACCGGGGCTGAATTCGAATGATGCAATGAATGTCATTCCGACGATAGGAGGAATCTCAAAATGTAATGAAGTCCTGCTTCAAACATAAAGATTCTTTCACTCCGCTACGCTTCTTTCAGAATGACAGTTAAATTACTTCTTCCCAGCAACAACAATAACAATTTCTCCCTTTGGTGGTTTGTTCGTGTAATGTTCCAAAACTTCGGTCGCGGTTCCTCTAATGGTCTCTTCGTGAAGTTTCGTTATTTCCCGAGATACCGAAATCGGTCTTTCGGCACCAAAAAATTCGACAAAATTCGCAAGTGTTTTTAAAAGTTTATGCGGACTCTCATAAAAAATCATTGTTCGTGTTTCTTCTGCAAGAGTTATGAATCTGGATTGTCTTCCTTTTTTAACCGGTAAAAAACCTTCAAAAATAAATCTGTCATTCGGAAATCCGCTGTTTACGAGTGCGGGAACAAATGCTGTGGCTCCTGGAAGGCAATCGACTTCAATCCCCGCTTCAACACAGGCGCGAGTCAGTAAAAATCCGGGGTCACTGATAGCGGGAGTTCCAGCATCGCTGATTAACGCTATGGTTTCTCCATTCTTAATGCGTTGCACAATATGCTCCACTGTTTTGTGCTCATTATGCATGTGATGACTGTGCATCTGCGTGGTAATATCGAAATGTTTTAAAAGTTTTCCGCTGTTACGTGTGTCTTCCGCCAAAATAAGATCGACTTCCTGAAGAACTTTGACAGCCCTAAAAGTCATATCCTCAAGGTTTCCAATAGGTGTTGGAACCAGATAAAGTTTTGCCATTCAGTTTTTTTTTGAAAAAGGGCTTAATTGAATTTATTGTCGATGATATCCAAAAAACGAGCTTCGTATATTTCTTTTCCTTCCCAGTTATTATAATCCGGTTTTACAACTTGTGCAATAAAATAGTAAACCTCTTCCTGAGTCTTAAAAGTGTTTAATTGGGAAAGAACCCGGTTGTAATCGGTTGCGCTTCCATCAAAAAGATGTTTTATGAATGCAATGCGATCATTCAATCCAATATTGATTCCTTTCCGGAGTTTATGATTTAAAGATTGTGGCCTTTCTTCTGTATCATACGCTTTTTTAGGTTCAAACTGTGGTAAATTGTCGTAATCAACATCAATTTGAAAACCTTGTTCAAAGGATTTTTCGGCTGTATTCTCCTCCAAATTGGGAGCCACTGTGTCGTCGTCCGGCATTTGAGAAACAATGTTTTTTATTTTTTCCGTGTTGGGTTCTACCAAGGATTCATCTTCTTCTCTTTCCGAAAGCTGTTCCGGTGCATATTTCATGCTTCTCATGGATTCCGTAGCAAACATTTCGGTGGGAACAACTCTTTCTAATTTTTTTTCGGATTTCAGTTTGTTTTCCAAAGGTTGTGATTCTTCAAGATTTTTTTCCACGAAGTTCAAAACCGTCAATTTTTCGTAAATTTTTCTTGAGCGATTTTGAAGATCAATCCAAGAAGATTCGTTTTCTTCCAAAATTTCATTTGCCAATTCTTTCAATTCTGTTATCAATTTTTTCTTCATAACTTTCAGTATATGGACAATTTCTTCGGTTGTAAATTCAATAAATTTGTTTCACCTTTATAAAAAAAGGCTTTTATTTTTTTCATTCTGAAAATTACAAAATGTTTCTCGAAAATACAGTAAATCATAAAGAGCAATTTGGTTGGATTGAAGTTATTTGCGGATCCATGTTTTCCGGAAAGACAGAGGAATTGATTCGCCGACTGAAAAGAGCTCAATTTGCGAAACAAAAAGTCGAAATATTCAAGCCGGCGATTGATGTAAGATACAACGAAGAAATGGTGGTTTCCCACGATTCCAACGAAATAAGATCAACTCCTGTCCCGGCCGCGGCAAATATCAGAATTCTTGCAGATGATTGCGATGTGGTGGGAATTGATGAAGCCCAGTTTTTTGACGATGAAATCGTACGGGTCTGCAATGATTTGGCCAATAAGGGAACGCGGGTAATTGTTGCCGGTTTGGATATGGATTTTAAAGGAAATCCCTTCGGACCCATGCCAGCTCTTATGGCGACTGCGGAATATGTGACCAAAGTACATGCTGTTTGTACCAGGACCGGAAATTTGGCTCAGTACAGCTATCGGAAAACATCAAACGAAAATCTTGTGCTTTTGGGCGAAACCGAAGAATATGAACCTTTAAGCAGGGCGGCTTTTTATAAAGCAATGCTTAAAGAGAAAGTGAAAAAAATAAATGTCAATGATGCGAAAGAAATTTCCCAAAAAAAAGAATAGTAATGCCACAAACTCACGAAACGGTTCTTGAAATAGATTTAAGTGCACTCGAACAGAATTACCGTTTTTTACGATCCAACATCCCGAAAGAAACAAAATTCATGGCCGTCGTAAAAGCGTTTGGCTACGGAAGCCATGTTTTTTCCATCACAAAAAAATTGGAAACCTTGGGTGTAGATTACTTTGCGGTCGCTTATACTTCTGAAGGCGTCGCTTTACGGGATGCAGGAATTACGACGCCCATTTTGGTACTGCATCCGCAGTCCATCAATTTTGAAACGCTTATAGAACGCTGTTTGGAACCCAGTATTTACAGTCAGTTTGTATTACGTGAATTTATAAAAACCACTGAAAAATTAGGGCAGAAAGATTACCCCGTACATATTAAATTCAACACAGGACTTAATCGTCTTGGGTTTACAATTGATGAACTGGACGTAATATACAATCAGCTGAACGATACGAATTCCATTAAAGTGAAGTCGCTTTTTTCGCATTTGGCCGACAGTGAAGATTGGAAGGAACGGGAATTTACATTGGAACAGATTTATTTGTTCCGAAGAATTGCCGCCGATTTTTTCGAAAATCAAAAACAAGAACCATGGGTTCATATCTGCAATACTTCTGGGATTATCAACTATCCCGAAGCAACTTTTGATATGGTAAGAAGCGGCATCGGACTTTATGGTTATTCAAATAGTACTGAACTCGACTCTCAATTGAAACCAGTTGCCACACTTAAATCCATTATTTCCCAAATACACCACCTAAAAAAAGGAGAAAGCGTAGGATACAACCGAATTTTTAAAGCTGAAAAACCGACCACCACGGCCACCATCCCCATAGGTCATGCCGATGGAATTGGAAGGCAATACGGACAAGGAAAAGGAGTTTTTTTCATTAATGGAAAACCAGCAAAAATAATTGGAAATGTTTGTATGGATATGTTGATGCTTGATATCACCGACATTGAATGCGAAGAAGGTGATGAAGTGATAATTTTCGGTAAAGACGCTCCGGCAACTCTAATTTCTGAAGGAGCTGGAACTATTTCTTATGAACTGATAACCGGAATTTCACAAAGGGTGAAAAGAGTGGTAATTGAATAATTTTATTATCTTTAATCACAACCAAAACTAAAAAATATGGGATTTTTTAAAGATTTTAAGACCTTCTTGTTAAAAGGAGATATCGTTGCTCTTGCAACTGCGGTGGTTCTTGGAACCGCTTTTAACAAAATTGTTTCATCCGCTGTAGATGATGTTTTAATGCCAATCATCGGTTTGTTCACGGGTGGTGTTGATTTCAGTCAGCAGTTCATATCCTTGGACGGCGAAAGTTATGCAACTTTGGACGCGGCAAAAGAAGCCGGCGCTGCTACCCTGACCTACGGGAATTTCATTCAGGCCATTATCAATTTTGTTGTTATTGGATTGTTCATTTATTTCCTTTTAAAATCTTACGAAAAAACCAAAAAGAAAAAAGAAGAAGCTCCGGCCGCACCTGCAGGTCCAACTCAAGAGGAATTGCTTATTCAAATTCGTGATGAACTGAAAAGACAGAACACTCAAAAATAATAGCGGTCACCGCTACACTATGTTTAACCCAAAACCCTTTTCCTTATCTACGGAAAAGGGTTTTTTTTGTGCATTCTTTCCAAACTCAACCAAGAAAAGCACAATTTTTGAAGTATTTTTACATCTGAAAAATTTAGAAAATGAAAATAGCAGTCGTCGGTGCCACGGGAATGGTTGGCCAAATAATGTTGAAAATTTTGGAAGAAAGAAAATTTCCGGTTACCGAATTATTGGCGGTTGCTTCGGAAAAATCCGTAGGCAAAACTATCATTTTTCAGAATAAGGAAATTGAAGTAATCGGACTAAAAGAAGCGGTTTTGGCGAAACCCGATATTGCCTTATTTTCAGCCGGTGGAGAAACTTCTCTTAAATGGGCGCCAAAATTTGCTGCAAACGGAACCACAGTAATCGACAATTCTTCGGCTTGGAGAATGGATCTCAATAAAAAATTGATCATTCCCGAAATCAATGCCTCCGAATTGACTTGGGAAGATAAAATCATCGCGAATCCAAATTGTTCCACCATTCAAATGGTGATGGCTTTGGCACCGCTTCATAAAAAATTCAAAATCAAAAGAATCGTTGTTTCCACCTACCAATCAATTACCGGAACCGGCGTTAAAGCTGTTCAGCAGCTGGAGAATGAATATAAAAACGAAAAAGGAGAAATGGCGTATCCTTATCCTATTCATCAAAATGCAATTCCGCAGTGCGACGTTTTTGAAGATAACGCATACACGAAGGAGGAAATGAAGCTGATCAACGAAACCAAAAAAATTCTACGAGACGATTCCATTCAAATTACTTCAACTGCGATTAGAATTCCCGTGGTTGGCGGACATAGTGAAGCGGTAAATGTGGAATTTGAAAATGATTTTACCGAATCTGAAGTCAGAAAACTATTACACGATTTTCCAGGTGTAACTGTTCAAGATAATCCCGATGTGAAAATGTATCCGATGCCGATTTATGCAGAAGGAAAAGATGATGTTTTCGTGGGACGAATCCGAAGAGATTATTCCCAACCAAACACGCTAAATATGTGGATTGTTTCGGATAACCTCAGAAAAGGTGCGGCTACAAACACCATTCAAATTGCTGAATATTTGGTCAAGAAAAAGGATTTGGAACAAAACTGGACGAAGATTCTTTAATCCGATCCACTTTTTATCGGAATTTCAATGAACTACCTCGAAAAAATGTATCAAATTCCAAAAAAACAAATCCCAAATTCCAAAAAGAGGAAAACGCTGCAATCATCTGGAAATTAAATCCTAAAAGATTAAATTTACCGTCATGTTAAAAAATTTTCCATTATGAAAAAATCAATCATCTGTATTTGTGTTGCAGGAATTCTTTCTTCCTGTGCTACGGAAATAAAAAAAGAAACAACAACTCCATTGAAATATCCCGAAACTAAAAAAGTAGATACCGTTACCACCTATTTTGGGACGGAAGTTAAAGATCCATACAGATGGTTGGAAGATGATCGAAGCAAAGAAACCGAAGATTGGGTAAAGGCTCAAAACGCTGTTACTTTTAATTATTTGGAGCAGATTCCTTTCAGAAATGAGTTAAAAAACCGACTCACAAAAATTTGGAATTATGAAAAAATAGGAGCTCCTTCAAAAGAAGGTGATTATTTTTATTTTTCAAAAAATGACGGACTTCAGGATCAGTATGTCATTTATAGAAGGAAATCAGAAGACGCAGAACCTGAAGTTTTTCTGGATCCGAATAAATTCAGTAAAGATGGCACCACTTCTTTGGGCGGAATCAGTTTTTCAGAAAATGGAAAATTTGCCGCTTATTCCATTTCCGAAGGTGGAAGCGATTGGCGGAAAATTATTGTTCTTGATGCCGAAACAAAAGAAATAATTGAAGATACACTGATCGATGTAAAATTCAGCGGTATCGCTTGGAAAGGAAATGAAGGTTTTTATTATTCCAGTTATGAAAAACCTGACGGAAGTGAACTTTCGGCAAAAACAGATCAACACCGATTATTTTACCATAAACTCGGAACAAATCAGAAAGAAGACAAATTAATTTACGGCGGTACACCGGAGCAAAAGCGCAGATATGTAAGTGGCTATGTCACCGAAGACGATAAATATTTGGTGATTTCGGCGCGCAATGCAACTTCTGGCGGACAATTGTTCATTATGGATCTTGAGTCTGAAAATCCTGAGTTGGTCAGCGTGATCGATAATTTTGACACCGATACTTATGTAATGGATAACAAAGGCTCAAAACTTTATATCGTTACCAATTTAAACGCTCCGAATAAAAAAATTGTCACCGTTGATGCTTCCAATCCTACGCCGGAAAATTGGAAAGACCTGATTCCCGAAACTGAAAATGTATTGAGCCCGGCAACAGGAGGCGGCTATATTTTTGCCGAATATATGGTCGATGCGGTTTCAAAAGTAAAACAATACGATTATGAAGGAAATCTGGTGAGAGAAGTAGATCTTCCCGGAATTGGATCCGCAGGAGGTTTTGGTGCTAAAAAGGATGAAAAAGAACTTTACTATTCCTTTACGAATTATGTTACGCCCGGAACGATTTATAAATATGATATAGAAAAAGGCGTTTCGAAGATTTACAACAAACCAAATATTGATTTCAATCCCGAAGATTATGAAAGTGAGCAGGTTTTTTACACTTCAAAAGACGGGACCAAGGTTCCAATGATTATCACTTACAAGAAAGGAATAGAAATGAACGGGAAAAATCCGACGATTTTATATGGTTACGGCGGATTCAATATCAGTTTAACTCCGTCATTCAGCACTGCGAATGCCGTTTGGATGGAACAAGGCGGAATTTATGCGGTTCCCAACCTGCGTGGCGGAGGTGAATATGGAAGGGAATGGCACGATGCGGGAACGCAAATGAAAAAGCAAAATGTTTTTGATGATTTCATTGCCGCTGCGGAATATTTAATCGAAAATAATTATACCTCCAAAGAATACTTAGCGATTCGTGG
>DASSWB010000077.1:0-4842 GCA_035705495.1 Salinimicrobium sp.
TCCGCCCAAAACATAGGAAGGTCTCACAAGGATTGGAAAATCGAGTGTGTCGGCCAAATTCAATGCTTCTTCAGCCGTTTCAGCAACACCAAATTCAGGAAAAGGAATATTGTTTTCTTTTAAAAGTTTGGAAAAACTTCCGCGGTCTTCAGCCAAATCCAGGGATTGGTAACTGGTTCCCATGATTTTAATTCCGTAGCGATCTAATTTTTCCGAAAGCTTAAGAGCCGTTTGTCCACCGAGTTGCACAATTACGCCTTCGGGTTTTTCATGACGGATAATATCATATATATGTTCCCAGAAAACAGGTTCGAAATATAATTTATCGGCCACATCAAAATCGGTGGAAACCGTTTCCGGATTACAATTGATCATAATCGTTTCATAACCACATTCCTTGGCCGCCAAAACTCCGTGTACACAACTGTAATCGAATTCAATTCCTTGTCCGATTCTATTCGGGCCCGAACCTAAAACAACCACTTTTTTCTTATCGGTAACAATACTCTCATTGTCCACATATCTTCTTCCGTCAGCAGTTTCGATTTCGGCTTCAAAAGTGGAATAGTAATAAGGAGTTTGCGCTTTAAATTCCGCGGCACAGGTATCAACAAGTTTATAAATCCTGTTGATATTCAATTCCTCGCGCTTGTTGTACACCTGACTTTCAAGACATTTCAGCATGTGGGCAATCTGTCTGTCGGCAAACCCTTTTTGTTTTGCTTCCAACAAAAGATCTTTCGGAAGTGAATCAATATTGTAAGTGGAAATTTTTTTTTCGAGCAAATGTAATTCTTCATATTGTTTCAGGAACCACATATCAATTTTCGTGATTTCATGAATACGGCTCAACGGAATTCCCAACTGAATCGCATCGTAAATAACAAAAACCCGATCCCAACTCGCATAGGTGAGTTTTTCTATAATTTGGTCGTAATTGGTATAACCTTTTCCGTCGGCCCCCAATCCGTTTCGTTTAATTTCAAGCGATTGCGTGGCTTTGTGCAAAGCTTCTTGGAAAGAGCGCCCAATTCCCATGACTTCTCCAACAGATTTCATTTGAAGTCCCAAAGTACGATCACTTCCTTCGAATTTATCAAAATTCCAACGTGGGATTTTTACAATCACATAATCCAAAGTCGGTTCAAATAAAGCCGAAGTCGATTTGGTGATTTGATTGTCCAGTTCGTCCAAATGATAACCAATGGCCAATTTACTTGCGATTTTCGCAATTGGATATCCGGTTGCTTTTGAAGCCAAAGCCGAAGAACGGGAAACCCGCGGATTGATTTCAATGGCAATAATATCTTCTTTTTCATCCGGACTTACTGCGAACTGCACATTACAACCGCCTGCAAAATCACCGATGCTTCGCATCATTTTAATCGCCATGTTCCGCATGCGTTGATAACATGTATCACTTAGGGTCATGGCCGGTGCAACGGTAATTGAATCTCCCGTATGGATTCCCATCGGATCCATATTTTCGATCGTACAAATAATAACTACGTTGTCATTTTTGTCCCGTAAAAGTTCTAATTCATATTCTTTCCAGCCCAACAAAGCTTTATCGATCAGTACCTCATGAATGGGAGAAGCTTCCAGTCCGCGTGTAAGAAGTTCGTCAAAATCTTCTTCGCGATGGACAAATGAAGCGCCACTTCCACCAAGTGTGAAAGAAGCCCTGATCACTAATGGAAAACCGAATTCCTGCGCCACTTCTTTTCCCTGAAGGAAAGAGGTAACCGTTTTTGCGGGAGCCACGGGAATCCCAATTTTTTCCATTAACTGTTTAAACTCCTCTCTATTTTCCGTGATATTGATTGCGGCAATGTCAACACCAATAATTTTTATTCCAAAGTCTTCCCAAATTCCTTTTTCATCGGCTTCAATACAAAGGTTCAGCGCCGTTTGTCCGCCCATTGTGGGAAGTACAGCATCAATGTTCGGATGTTTTTTTAAAATTTTGATCAGTGATTTTGTGGTCAGCGGAAGTAGGTAAACATGATCGGCCATTGTGGGATCTGTCATGATCGTGGCCGGATTGGAATTGATCAAAACGGTTTCTATTCCATCTTCACGAAGCGAGCGCAGCGCTTGGGTTCCTGAGTAGTCAAATTCACAGGCTTGCCCAATTACGATGGGTCCCGAACCAATGATGAGAATGGATTTAAGATCTTTGTTTTTTGGCATTGTGGTGTGGAATTTTAAAGCGTTCGTTTTTGGGTACAAAAAAAGGCGTTACTTAAAGAAAGTAACACCTTTATATTTAAAAATCACTGTTCATTTAGTGCTTATGTCTGTTCTCTGAAGATACTGATAATTTTTTTCTTCCTTTAGCCCTTCTTCGTGCAAGCACTTTACGTCCGTTCACACTAGCCATACGCTCTCTAAATCCGTGCTTGTTTTTTCTTTTTCTCTTTGATGGTTGAAAGGTTCTTTTCATAGTAACTATCTTTTAATCTTCTTGAAATATCGTCTGAAATGTTCTAAAACCAGTTTTTAAAACTGCGGGCAAATATACAAAGAGTTTTTACTCTTACAAACCATAAATTGAAATAATTTGTAATAGTTTTTATTACCTTTGCGCTCTGCAAAAATAGCATAAAATGTTCAATAAAATTTTCAAAATAATATTAGCAGTATTGATCTTCGGAGTTGCCATATGGCAATTCATCGAAGGAAATATAGGTAATGGTATCATGTACATACTGTTATCTGGGATCTTTGTTTTTTTATATTTCAAAAACGAAATGATCCTAATGGCGTTTTTAAGATTGCGGAAACAGGATTTTCCCGGCGCTAAAAAATGGCTCGATAAAATAAGGGATCCCGAAAAAGCACTTACGCAAAAGCAGCAGGGTTATTATTGGTACCTCCACGGACTTATGGTTTCCCAAACGAATATGACGCAGGCCGAAAAATATTTCAAGAAAGCAATCAAGCTCGGGTTGTCCATGAATCAGGATTTGGCAATGGCGAAATTGAATCTTGCTGGAATTGCAATGACGAAAAGAAGAAAAAGGGAAGCCACCACTTTGCTTCAGGAAGCGAAGAAATTGGATAAACACGGTATGCTCGATGATCAAATAAAGATGATGAAGCAACAGATGAAGAAAATCTAATTTCAAAAAAACAGTATTTATAAGCCCTGGAATTTACCGGGGCTTTTTTTATTCTGGATATTTTGGGCGTGCCCTTCTTCCGCCGAAAAGGCTACAGAAGGTCGGGCTCTTCGTTGCAAGTCCGCGTTCGTGCCTCACTGTGGGCTTTCCTCTGCGATCCCTCACGCGATGTTTCAATGAACAGTTATCAGTAAACAAATTCCAAGTTTCAAATTTTAATAAAACCACCGTCATTGCGAAGGAGGCACGACTGCGGTAATCTCTTGAAACGAAGCAGAAAGGTTCTTGAGAATAAACTGCCAGGTTTTTCGAAAATAAAAAACTCGCAGTGCCAGTCTTACAGCACAACTTCTAAAATATTCTTTCAGCCCAACTTTTCCGAAAACAGAAAAATCTATTCTTTTTAAATTCGGAGAGTTAAACTGATTCCGCATATATCCGTCTCTAACTTTTTTAAAAACCTACAATTTTCATGGTGGGTTGCTATGCTCAATTTAATTCCTACGTTTCCTTCTCCCACTTAACCAAAAAATGCTATTTTTAACAAATATTTAGGGAAAAGAATGGCAAAAGCAGACATCAACTTTGAAAAAGAACTCTGCGACGCAGCGAATGAACTAATAGGCGCGGTTTCAGAGAACAATTATAAAAATTACATTTTACCGCTTGTTTTCCTAAAGCACTTGAGCGAACGCTACGAGGTGGTAAAGGAAGAATTGACCGATCTACTGGACGATCCGAAATCCGATTATTACACCACAGATCACGATGAAAAAAAATATGTTCTTGATGATCCCGACGAATACCGCTCCCGAAACACTTTTAAAATTCCGGAAACTGCTTCTTGGCAATTCCTGAAAGACAATGCGGAACAGGACGACATCAAGGTAAAAATTGATGATGCTTTTGATGTGATTCAAGCTTTGTTGACGGAATACCATCCGCAGTTGAACAATTTGTTGCCGCGTATTTTTGTCCGTAGCGAATTATCGCCAAAACAAACTGGCGGAATTATCAACTTGCTTTCCCACCCCAAATTTTCTGAAAAGGAAAATCCGGAAAGTGATATTTTGGGTCGCATTTATGAATATTATATTGGCCGTTTTGCAATGGCCGAAGGTTCTGGTGCGGGACAATTTTTTACGCCGGGCAGTATTGTCCGACTTTTGGTGGAAATGTTGGAACCCTACAAAGGGCGGATCTTTGATCCTGCCTGCGGAAGTGGCGGAATGTTCGTGCAGAGTTTAAAGTTCCTGCAGGAACACGGCGGTAACAAAAGCGACATTGCCATTTACGGACAAGAAATGACCGCGCAAACTTTACGATTGTGCCTTATGAACTTGATGCTGCGCAACCTGTCTTTTGATATTAAGCTGGGAAATTCCCTTTTGGATGATAAATTTCCAGATTTAAAAGCCGATTACATCATTGCCAACCCACCGTTTAACGTGAGCAACTGGCATCCCGAAGATTTACCCGATGGCGACCCACGTTTATTTGGTCCCAAAGAAGAATTTACAACCGATGGAAGTGCAAACTTTATGTGGATGCAAACTTTTTGGCACCACTTGAGCGACACCGGAACCGCAGGGATTGTAATGGCAAACGGCGCCATGACTTCTAACAACAAAGGAGAGAAAAACGTACGCCAGCATATGGTGGACAACAGCATGGTAGATGCTATTGTACGTTTACCCGACAAGCTTTTCCTTACTAC
>DASSWB010000078.1:0-2671 GCA_035705495.1 Salinimicrobium sp.
AACTTTGAAACAAACCCAGGCCGATATTTTGGACCAATATTCAAAAATGCTGAAACCGGGCGGAAAAATGGTGTATGCCACTTGTTCCATTTTGCCTTCGGAAAACAGGGAACAAATCGCAAAATTTTTAAAAAGCGAAAGTGGAAAGGATTTTGTTTTGGAAAAGGAAAAGACCGTGCTTTCCAGCGAATCGGGTTATGACGGGTTTTATATGGCGTTGTTAATTAAGAATTAGGAATGCAGAATTTTGAATTTCTCGAAGTTGCCCGAGGTTCTCGAAGGCAACAACGGAAATATGAGCTATAAAGTGGTGGTTTAGAGATTCTCGACTACATTGGGGCCTTCTACCGCCATCTCAATGTTTTTATCTTCTTCAAAGATTTTCGGTATTTTTATCCATTGATTCAATTTGCCATATTGTTAAAGGCAAAAGATAAAACCCGTGAAAACGAACACCCGATACAAATTGAACCAACTTGCGGTGATTTTTACCGCCTGGCTGTTGATTGGCTTTTTCTTGTCGGTTTATGATCATCTTGTGCTTGTTTCCGAAAATTCCCTCGGACTTGTTGAAGGGTATTCCTTTGTGAAAATATTGGTTCGGAATATGTTCGGTGCATTTATTGGGGCGTTGATCGGGGGCAGCATTTTGGTTTTTTACGTAAATGAAAAATTTCAGGAAAAACCTTACGCCTACACCATTCTCGTTGTCAGTGTTTCATTTGTTTTGATCATTGCTTTCATTACCTTGCTGCTCGGCGTGCTAATAGTTCCGGGCCAAACCGGAAAACCACTTTCGGACCCAGCATCATTGGCTGCTTTTAAAAATTTTGTAACCGACAGCCATCCCATCAAAAATGGATTGGCCTGGGCTTTTGTGGTAGCGGTCACCCAATTGTTTTTACAGGTGAACAGTAAATTTGGGCAACGCAATTTTTGGAACATCATTCGCGGAAAATACAACACCCCCAAAGAGGAGCAACGGATTTTCATGTCAATGGATATTGACTCCTCTACATCAATTGCCGAAAAATTGGGCGACGAAACCTATCATTCTTTTTTAAAGGATTTTTTTTCGGACATCACCCAACCCATATTGAACAACAAGGGCAATATTTACCAATATGTTGGCGATGAAGTGATCGTTTCTTGGACGTATGAAGAGGGAATCGAAGCCTTGCATTGTATCCAATGTTTTTTTGACATCAAGTTGCATATTCAAAATAAAAGGGAGAAATACCTCAAAAAATATGGGCTGGAACCCACATTTAAAGCCGGGATGCATTGTGGCAAAGTCGTGGCGGGCGAAATCGGAATTATCAAACGCGACATCACTTATTCCGGTGATGTTTTGAACACGGTTTCCTGGATACAGGGGATGTGCAAAAACTTTAAAAAGGAATTGATCGCCTCGGCCGATCTTTTGAAAGAACTTCGCCTGCCTGCCGGCAAGGTAGGAATAATAGGCAAGTATATCGAAAAACCCCTTGGCCGCATCGAGTTGAGGGGCAAAAACCAAAAAATGTTGCTCAAAGCATTGGAATCTTTGACAAGGGAATGATTTTTTGATTTCAAATTTGAATCAAATGAAGTTGAATTTACCCAGCGATTGTAATAAAAACAGTTGTGTGTCATAAAACAAAGAGAGAGAAACTATATGAGATTAAAAAACATTGATTTATTTAAAGGAATACTGATTGTTTTAGTGATTCTAGGACATGTTCTTCAAGGTAAAATGGATGAAGCTATTTGGAGAACAATTATTTACAGCTTTCACATGCCTCTTTTTATTGGAATAAGTGGTTTTTTATTTAGTGTTGATAGAGTTGTTGGAATTAATTTGATTGCATTAATAAAGAAATATTTATTTCGAGTAATTATACCATGGACTATAGCAGTCGTAATTTATTTTTCATTATCAATAATCCAAAATGATAATTTAAATGTTCTAACGGGACTAATTAAATCCTTTATTAGTCCATTTTACCATTTGTGGTTTATCCCAGGATTTCTTAGCTGGATTGTTTTAACTTGGATTTTAAAAAAAATCATAACAGGAGACAAGCTTTTATTAATAATCGGATTATTAATTTCTGTATTTTCGATAGTTTTAAAAAAGTACCCAGAAATATACCAAGACATAGGAGTATTGAATTCAGGAATAAGATTAGTACTTCATACTTTTAGGCCATATTTTTATTTCTTTTTCGTTTTTGGAATTATTTATAAGCGTTTAGAATTAAAAAAACCTAGAATTTTTGAATACATTTTACCTTTGATATGCTTTGTTTTTGTTATCAATTTATTTTATAGTCCTAATAAGTTATTATGGACTATTAATTTCTTCTTATTTAACAGTTTCTTACTTTCACTTACACTTAAAGTCTCTGCTAATAATTTGATAAGAGGTAATAAAACTATTGAATGGATTGGATTAAATTCTTTAGCAATTTATTTATGGCATGTGCTTCCAATTTTGGTATGCAAATTTGCAATTGGAACAGAAAACTTAACAATCTTTTATTCGGTAACTATTTTTATGGAATTAGTATTTTTAATTGCTTATTATTATTTGTTAAGAATTAATATTCTAAGAAAGTATGTTTTTGGGATGTGAAAAATTACGCCACACAACATTTTGTATAAGTAATGGCAGGCAAAGTGCTAAATA
>DASSWB010000079.1:0-36682 GCA_035705495.1 Salinimicrobium sp.
AGGAGGTTTTGCTGCCGCAATGTGGGCCCATGCCTATCTGGCCATGACTCACGTTGCCACCGAAGGAAGTGAGGAGATCAAACAAAATTATCTTGCCCCGAGTATTGCGGGAGATAAAATTGGATGTCTTTGCATTACCGAACCCTTTGCCGGATCGGATGTGGCTGGGATGAGATCCACCGCAGTAAAAAAAGGAGATACTTATATATTGAATGGTTCTAAAACCTTTATCACCAACGGAGTTTATTCAGATTACCTGGTGGTGGCTGCAAAAACAGACCCTGAGCTGAATGGAAAGGGGATCAGTATCTTTATGGTGGACAGGAATACTCCCGGAATTTCAGCGAGCAAATTGGATAAACTTGGCTGGAGAGCTTCCGATACAGGTGAGATAGCATTTGACAATGTAGAGATTCCTGCCTCGAACCTGATGGGAGAGGAAGGCAAAGGCTTCCCTTACATCATGCAGCATTTTGCCTTTGAGCGCCTGATCATGGGGATCAATGGCCATGCCAGGGCGGAATTTGCCCTGGAGTACGTATTGGAATACATGGCCGAGCGCACCGCTTTTGGAAAATCAATAGACAAATTTCAGGCCTTGAGACACGAGATCGCCAACATGGCCAGTGAAATTGAGATGTGTAAAGAATTCAATTATTCTGTTGCCCAGCGTCTGGATAAGGGAGAATATGTAGTGAAGGAGGCAAGTATGTCGAAATTGCTTTCCACCAAAATGGCTGACGAAGTTATCTATAAATGCCTCCAGTTTATGGGAGGCTATGGGTATATGGAGGATTATCCATTGGCGCGAATGTTAAGAGATAGCAGGCTGGGACCTATTGGTGGTGGGACTTCTGAAATTCTGAGGGAAGTGATCGCCAAGATGGTTATCGATAAAAAAGAGTATAAACCTGCGGCAAAATAATTTAAAAGAGGGGTTGTGGATAAGGAATAAACTTCTATATTTGCAGCCTTAATAATTTCTAAAGAAAGGAGGTGACACTATGTTAATTATACCAGTTAAAGACGGAGAGAATATTGATAGAGCGCTGAAGCGTTTTAAACGTAAATTTGATCGCACCGGAACGATGCGTCAACTAAGAAGTCGTCAACATTTCACAAAGCCGTCCGTAGAACGTAGGGCTCAACACCAAAAAGCTGCATATATTCAGCACTTAAGAGACCAGGAAGAAATTTAATTTCAACATCTGGGAGTAGCACTACTTCTTAGGTATATAAATCAGACTGCCGGTAAACTTTAGGTTTATCGGCAGTTTTTTTTATGATAGTTTCCGGTTTCGCGGAATCTGCCTCCTTCTTTCTTTGGTCCAGCTCCCTACCTGCTCCGTACCAAGTCCGAACAAAAAATTTGCTGTTCGGACCTGGTACGGAGCAGGTACAGCGAAGGCAGGAGCCAAAGAGCAGCTTTGGCTCTATCTGCAGGTATAATTTGCTAATTCTAAGACAGAACTTAGATTAAGAGGTAAAGGAGTCACAAACTTTTTTAACTTTGATCATCAACAAACTTATTATGCCTCTGAATCACTTTCTGGAATACCTGCAGCTGGAGAAGAAATATTCCATGCACACCATTACAGCTTATCGCGCTGATATTTTAGCTTTTCAAAAGTTTCTTCTGAAGGAATTTGACCAACAGGAAATAGAGCAGGTGAATTATTCCCAGATAAGGAGTTGGATTGTCTGTTTGGTCGATCAGGGAATATCCAATGTAAGTATTAACCGCAAGATATCTTCGCTAAGATCATTCTTTAAGTTTCTTCAGAAAACAAAACAGATTAAAATTTCTCCTTTAGGCAAGCATCGATCATTGAAGACAGCGAGGAAGGTGCAGATCCCGTTTTCTGAAACTGAAATTAAGGCTGCATTGGAAGTAAACGAGGCTGAAACTTATGAGGAGAAGCGAAATAAGCTCATTGTGGAGCTTTTTTATTCCACGGGAATACGAAGGGCTGAATTAATAGGTTTACAGCTTAAAGACGTGGACCTGGAAGGAAAATTGTTAAAGGTGTTAGGGAAAAGGAATAAGGAACGGATGATCCCGCTTTTGCCTTCAGTGGTAGCTTCAATAAAGGAGTATTTGCCAGAGAGACAGGAGAAGTCAACAGGTGCGGAGGAGAGGCATTTATTTATTACCGGGAAGGGTGTTAAAATGTATGAGCGGCTTGTTTATGATATAATTAAGAATTACTTTAGAGGTGTATCCAGTAAGCAAAAACAGAGTCCGCATATCCTGCGGCATTCTTTTGCCACCCACTTACTGAATCAAGGTGCCGATATAAATGCGGTCAAGGAACTCTTAGGTCATTCCAGTCTTGCTGCCACCCAGGTGTACACCCACAACAGCATTGCGGAACTCCATAAGGTTTATAAAAAGGCCCATCCTCGAAACCAGAAAGACCAATTGTGAAAAATTAATGTACAACAATAAAATCTTATTGCCTTATGAAGATCAATGTGCAGTCCGTCAATTTCACCGCCGACCAAAAGCTGGTAAATTTCATTCAGGGAAAGTTAAACAAACTGGAGAGTCATTTTGACCAGGTAATCTTCGCAGATATTTATCTGAAGACGGAGAATACCAGTAGCAAGGAAAACAAAATTTCAGAAATTATGTTGAGCATTCCGGGGGAAGGGATCATCTGTAAAAAGAGGGCCCGGAGATTTGAAGTAGGTGTGGATGAATGTGTTAGTTCGCTGGAGCGACAGCTTCAAAAAAGGAAGAAAAAATTTAATGCTCAGGTAGCTTAAAATTTTTTTTAGAAATGTTTTGAAACCTGAAATTAATTTATACATTTGCAGTCCGTTTGAAAAGGCGGACTTTTTTGTGTAAAAAAGGTGGCGTTAGGCCGATATAGCTCAGTTGGCTAGAGCAGCTGATTTGTAATCAGCAGGTCGTGGGTTCGAGTCCCTCTATCGGCTCTGAAAGGTCGAAAACAACCTGGGGGAACCCAAGAGAAATCGACGCTGGTTCTGTGAAATTTTGGAAAAATTATTGGGGAGATACTCAAGCGGCCAACGAGGACAGACTGTAAATCTGTTGGTTTTACCTTCGCAGGTTCGAATCCTGCTCTCCCCACTTTTTTAATCTGCAACTATTGCAGGTTTCGAAGGATTTTATTTTTTTTGCATCCGGAATTCTGAAAGAGATTTTGGAGTTGCCAGATTGCCATAAAAGATAGGAGCAATTAATAATGCGGGAGTAGCTCAGTTGGTAGAGCGTCAGCCTTCCAAGCTGAATGTCGCCGGTTCGAACCCGGTCTCCCGCTCTGAAAAAAGATAATTTTTAATGTCGTGTTCTGCCGTTAGGCGGAAATTCCGGGTTTAAAGGAATGAGAACATGATTTTTGCCGACGTAGCTCAGGGGTAGAGCGTTTCCTTGGTAAGGAAAAGGTCACGAGTTCAATTCTCGTCGTTGGCTCTGGTATTTGTATAAAATTGAACACTAATATATAACTAAGATTAAATAAGTATTAATTATGGCAAAGGAAACTTACGATCGGTCCAAACCGCACCTTAACATAGGTACTATTGGACACGTAGATCACGGAAAAACAACTTTAACAGCAGCGATTACTAAGGTAATGGCTGATGCCGGTTATTCAGAAGCTAAGTCTTTTGATCAAATTGATAATGCTCCGGAAGAAAAAGAGAGAGGTATTACCATTAACTCATCGCACGTAGAATATTCAACAGCTAACCGTCACTACGCTCACGTTGACTGTCCAGGTCACGCGGATTACGTAAAGAACATGGTTACGGGTGCTGCTCAAATGGACGGTGCTATTTTGGTGGTTGCGGCTACAGATGGTCCAATGCCACAAACTCGTGAGCACATCCTTTTAGGACGTCAGGTTGGTATTCCAAGAATCGTTGTGTTCTTGAACAAAGTTGACATGGTTGACGATGAAGAATTATTGGAATTGGTTGAGATGGAAGTAAGGGATTTACTTTCTTTCTACGAATATGATGGAGATAATGGTCCTGTAATTTCTGGTTCTGCTCTTGGTGCTCTTAACGGAGAACAAAAATGGGTTGATACAGTGATGCAATTAATGGAGGCTGTTGATAACTGGATTGAATTGCCAACACGTGATGTTGATAAGCCTTTCTTGTTACCAATTGAAGATGTGTTCTCTATTACAGGTCGTGGTACTGTTGCAACAGGTCGTATTGAAACTGGTGTAGCAAATACTGGAGATCCAGTTGAAATCATTGGTATGGGAGCTGGGAAATTAACTTCTACTGTAACTGGAGTTGAAATGTTCCGTAAGATTCTTGATAGAGGTGAAGCTGGAGATAACGTTGGTATTCTTTTGAGAGGTATTGAGAAAACTCAAATCTCAAGAGGTATGGTTATTACTAAACCTGGATCTGTAACACCACACGCTAAATTCAAAGCTGAGGTTTATATCTTGAAAAAAGAAGAAGGTGGACGTCACACTCCATTCCACAACAACTACCGTCCACAGTTTTACGTTCGTACAACTGACGTAACTGGAACTATTTCTCTTCCAGAAGGTGTTGAAATGGTTATGCCAGGTGATAACTTAACAATTCGTGTTGAATTGATTCAGCCAATTGCAATGAACGTAGGTTTACGATTTGCTATCCGTGAGGGTGGTAGAACAGTTGGTGCTGGTCAGGTAACTGAAATTTTAGACTAAGGTTAAACTTAGAATTAAGTTAAGGTGTTCTTTTCTATAAAGGGCACCTTGACTTATATCTACGGGTTTAGCTCAGTTGGTAGAGCACTGGTCTCCAAAACCAGGTGTCGGGAGTTCGAGTCTCTCAACCCGTGCTTGATTTGAAATACTGAATGCATGAGACGAGAAGCCTGTCCTGAGCGAAGTGATAACGGAGCCGAAGGAAGTCTCTCAACCCGTGCTTGAATTGTTTTTCGTGGTATTTAAAGAATAACAAATAGTTGAAAGAAGGATTAAAAGTCTGAAGTCAACTCATAAATATAAAAAAATGGCGGGCATTGTAAATTATATATCTGAGTCATATAACGAATTGAAAAATCATGTTAGCTGGCCAACATGGGCTGAAGCTCAGAAATTGACAGTTATCGTAGCTGTTTTTTCGATTATCTTTTCTTTGGTTATATGGGGTGTAGATACGGTGTTTAGTTCTGTAATAGAGGAATATTTTAAGTGGATTAAATCTTAAAAATTTAATATGACAGAAGTTAAAGATAAGAAATGGTATGTGGTTCGGGCTGTAAGCGGTCAGGAAAACAAGGTCAAAGAATATATTGAAAGAGAAATTGCCCATGAGGGTTTGGAAGATTTCATTGATCAGGTTTTAGTCCCTACGGAAAAAGTTGTTCAAATTAGGAATGGAAAAAAAATAAACAAGGAGCGTGTATATTTTCCTGGTTATATTATGATTCAGGCCAATCTTGGAGGTGAAATCCCACACATTATCAAATCTATCAATGGTGTAATCGGATTTTTAGGGGAAACAAAAGGAGGAGATCCAGTTCCATTAAGGAAATCCGAAGTCAACCGAATGCTAGGTAAGGTTGATGAATTGTCGGTTAAGACTGATAATGTAGCAATTCCTTTCAATATTGGTGAAACTATAAAGGTTATAGATGGACCTTTCAATGGCTTTAACGGAACGGTTGAAAAAATCAATGAAGAGAAGCGTAAACTTGAGGTAATGGTTAAGATTTTTGGAAGAAAAACACCATTGGAATTAAGTTATATGCAAGTAGAAAAAGTATAATAAGTGTTACATCACATATATAGAGGTATTCTTTAGGCTTCCAATTTTTAGAATATCAAATTAAATTTTTCAAAATGGCAAAAGAAGTAAGTAAGGTTGTTAAGTTACAAGTTCGAGGAGGCGCTGCGAATCCATCGCCACCAGTTGGACCTGCTTTAGGTGCTGCCGGAGTGAATATCATGGAATTCTGTAAGCAATTCAATGCTAGAACTCAGGACAAGCAAGGAAAGGTTTTACCTGTTTCTATTACGGTTTATAAAGATAAATCTTTTGATTTTATCATTAAAACCCCGCCTGCAGCAGTTCAAATTTTGGAAGCTGCAAAAGCGAAAAAAGGTTCAGGGGAGCCTAATAGAAAAAAGATAGCAAGTGTTTCTTGGGATCAGGTAAGGGCCATTGCCGAAGATAAAATGCAGGATTTAAATGCATTTACTTTGGAGTCTGCCATGAAAATGGTAGCAGGTACTGCACGTTCAATGGGAGTTACTGTAAAAGGACAAGCACCTTTTTAATCCAAAAAGCAATTTCAAATGGGAAGAATAACAAAAAAGCAAAAGGAAGCACAAGCTAAGATAGAAAATGGCAAGTCCTATTCTCTTAGTGAAGCCTCAGCTTTGGTAAAGGAAATAACAAACGTAAAATTTGATGCTTCTGTTGATATCGCAGTTCGGTTGAACGTAGATCCAAGGAAAGCAAATCAAATGGTAAGAGGTGTGGTTACTTTACCGCATGGAACAGGGAAAGATGTAAAAGTTTTGGCTTTGGTTACTCCAGATAAAGAGGAGGAAGCAAAAGCTGCTGGTGCAGATTTCGTTGGTTTGGATGAGTACCTTGATAAAATCAAAGGAGGATGGACAGATGTTGATGTAATCATTACTATGCCAAGTGTGATGGGTAAATTAGGTCCTTTAGGACGAGTTTTAGGTCCACGTGGCTTAATGCCGAACCCAAAAACAGGAACAGTAACCATGGATGTTGCAAAAGCAGTATCTGATGTTAAAGCCGGTAAAATCGATTTTAAAGTGGATAAAACGGGAATTGTTCATGCTGGAATAGGAAAAGCATCTTTCGAAGCAGAAAAAATTGCAGGAAATGCAAGGGAATTACTGACCACGTTGGTCAAACTAAAACCTCAGGCTGCTAAAGGAGTATATATTAAGAGCATCTATATGTCTAGTACAATGAGTCCTAGCGTAGAGATTGATACTAAAAGGGTTACTGAGCAATAATATATTAGATTATGACAAGAGAAGAAAAATCAAGAGTAATTGAAGATTTAACTGCCCAGTTAGCTGATAATAACAATATATACTTAGCAGACATTTCCGGTTTGGACGCTGGAAATACATCCAATTTACGTCGTGCTTGCTTTAAAGCAAACGTAAAATTGGCGGTAGTTAAAAATACACTTTTAGCTAAAGCAATGGAAAGTTCTGAAAAGGATTTTGGAGATTTGCCTTCTATTTTGAAGGGAAATACTTCAATCATGATTTCAGAAACTGGAAATGCGCCAGCTAAAGTAATTAAAGAATTCAGAAAGAAATCTGATAAACCTCTTTTAAAAGGAGCTTTTATCTCTGAAGCAATTTACATTGGTGATGAGAATTTGGAAGCATTGGTGAATATCAAATCCAAAGAAGAAGTTATTGGAGATATCATTGGATTGTTACAGTCACCTGCCAAAAACGTTGTTTCGGCACTTAAATCAGGTGGTGGTAAAATCGCAGGAATTCTTAAAACCCTTTCAGAAAAGGAAGGATAATTTAGTACGCACTTTTTAACAATTATAATTACAAGAACATTTTAAAACGATAGAAAATGGCAGATTTAAAAGATTTCGCAGAACAATTGGTTAACTTGACAGTTAAAGAAGTAAACGAGTTAGCTACTATTTTAAAAGAAGAGTATGGTATTGAGCCTGCTGCTGCAGCGGTTGCTGTTGCTGGTGGTGCTGCTGCTGGTGGTGATGAAGCTGCTGATGAGCAAACTGAATTTGATGTAATCCTTAAAGCCGCTGGTGCTTCTAAATTGGCTGTTGTAAAGCTGGTGAAAGAATTGACAGGTCTTGGACTTAAAGATGCAAAAGAATTAGTTGATGGTGCTCCAAAACCAGTTAAGGAAGGAGTATCTAAAGATGAAGCTGAAGCGTTAAAAGCACAGTTAGAAGAAGCAGGAGCTGAGGTTGAGCTTAAATAAGCTAACCAACAAACTCATTTAGGTTTAGACCTGGAGATTTAGTTCTCTAAGGTCTAAACCCTTTTGCGTTTATGAATACTAATATTTATTTTACGCCTATTTTTAACAATAATAATCCGTCCATTGATGTTAGCAACGCAAACTGAAAGATTGAATTTCTCTTCTGTAAAGAACCGGCCTGATTACCCAGACTTTTTGGATATCCAAATCAAGTCTTTTCAGGATTTCTTTCAATTAGAAACAAAATCAGAAGAAAGGGGACATGAGGGTCTTTACAATACCTTTATGGAAAATTTCCCTATTACGGATACCCGTAATCAATTTGTACTAGAATTTTTAGATTATTTTGTGGACCCACCGAGATATTCCATTCAAGAATGTATCGAGCGTGGTTTGACATATAGCGTTCCACTTAAAGCGAGGTTGAAGCTTTATTGTACGGATCCGGAGCATGAGGATTTTGAAACAATCGTTCAGGACGTTTATTTAGGAACTATTCCTTATATGACGCCTAGTGGTACGTTTGTTATCAATGGTGCAGAACGTGTTGTAGTTTCTCAATTGCACCGTTCTCCAGGAGTTTTCTTCGGACAATCTTTCCATGCTAATGGTACAAAATTATATTCTGCCAGGGTAATTCCTTTTAAAGGTTCTTGGATTGAATTTGCAACCGATATCAACAGCGTAATGTACGCTTATATTGATAGAAAGAAAAAATTACCTGTTACTACTCTTTTCCGTGCAATAGGTTTTGAACGTGATAAAGATATTCTTGAAATTTTTGATCTTGCAGAAGAGATAAAAGTTTCTAAAACTGGATTGAAAAAATATTTAGGCCGAAAATTGGCTGCACGTGTATTGAACACTTGGTATGAAGATTTTGTAGATGAGGATACTGGGGAAGTAGTGTCAATTGAACGTAACGAAATTGTTTTGGACAGAGATACAGTCCTTGAAAAGGACCATATCGAAGAAATCCTTGAAACAGGATCCAAAACAATTCTTTTACATAAAGAGGATAATTTAACGGCAGATTATGCTATTATCCACAACACATTACAAAAAGACCCTACCAATTCAGAAAAAGAAGCGGTAGAACATATATATCGTCAATTACGTAACGCAGAGCCGCCAGATGAGGAAACTGCAAGAGGTATTATTGATAAATTGTTCTTTTCTGACCAACGTTACAATTTAGGTGAAGTTGGGCGTTACAGGATGAACAAAAAATTGGGACTCAATATTCCTATGGATAAGCAAGTGCTTACCAAAGAGGATATTATAACCATTATTAAATATTTAATTGAGTTAATTAACTCCAAAGCTGAGATTGATGATATTGATCACCTTTCAAACCGTCGTGTAAGAACGGTTGGTGAGCAACTTTCTCAACAATTCGGGGTTGGTTTGGCACGTATGGCACGTACAATTCGTGAGCGTATGAACGTTCGTGATAATGAAGTGTTTACGCCTATAGATTTGATTAATGCGAAGACTTTGTCTTCTGTAATTAATTCTTTCTTCGGAACAAACCAGTTGTCTCAATTCATGGATCAAACCAATCCATTGGCTGAAATTACGCACAAGCGTAGGCTTTCGGCTCTCGGACCAGGGGGTCTATCTCGTGAGCGTGCTGGATTCGAGGTGCGGGATGTTCACTATACCCACTATGGAAGGTTGTGTCCTATTGAAACTCCGGAAGGTCCAAACATTGGTTTGATATCTTCTTTGGCTGTTTATGCGAAAGTAAATGGAATGGGATTCATTGAAACTCCTTATAGAAAGGTAGTGGATGGAAACGTAAACATTTCGGAAGAACCAATTTATTTAAGTGCAGAGGAAGAGGAAGAAAAGCTGATTGCTCAAGCCAACATTCCAATGGATGGAAATGGTTCTATTGAAGCAGAAAAGGTTATTGCAAGAGAAGAAGGAGATTTCCCTGTAGTAGATCCGAAATCTATTCATTATACTGATGTTGCTCCAAATCAAATTGCGTCTATTTCTGCATCTTTAATTCCTTTCTTGGAACATGATGATGCGAACCGTGCTTTGATGGGATCAAACATGATGCGCCAGGCCGTACCACTTTTAAGGGCTCAGGCTCCTATTGTTGGAACAGGTTTGGAAAGACAAGTTGCTTCAGATTCAAGAGTGTTGATAAATGCAGAAGGCGAAGGAATTGTTGAATACGTAGATGCGAATCAGATCACAATTAAATACGATAGAACTGAAGAAGAAAGAATGGTAAGTTTTGATAGTGATTCAAAAACTTACGATTTAATTAAATTCAGAAAAACGAACCAAGGTACTTCAATCAACTTGAAACCAATTGTTAGAGTTGGCGATAGAGTAGCTAAAGGTCAGGTATTATGTCAGGGTTATGCTACTGAAGCCGGAGAATTGGCATTGGGTAGAAACCTTAAAGTGGCTTTCATGCCATGGAAAGGTTACAACTTTGAAGATGCAATTGTAATTTCTGAAAAAGTAGTAAGGGACGATATCTTTACCTCTATTCATATAGATGAGTATTCACTTGAAGTAAGGGATACCAAACTTGGAAATGAAGAATTGACCAATGACATTCCAAACGTTTCGGAAGAAGCTACAAAAGATTTGGACGAGAATGGAATGATCAGAATTGGTGCTGAAGTAAAACCTGGTGATATTTTAATTGGAAAAATTACTCCTAAAGGAGAAAGTGATCCAACACCGGAAGAGAAACTTCTTCGCGCAATTTTTGGTGACAAGGCTGGAGATGTAAAAGATGCTTCGTTAAAGGCTTCTCCATCTTTAAGTGGTGTTGTGATCAATAAAAAATTGTTTGCAAGAGCTGTTAAAGATAAGAGAAAGAGAGCGCAGGATAAGGATGATGTTGCAGCTTTGGATAAAAAGTATGAAGCCAAATTCGCTATTTTAAAAGCTGAACTTGTAGATAAACTTTTTGCCATCGTTGGTGGAAAAACAGCTCAAGGGGTTCAAAACGATTTAGGGGAAGATGTTTTACCAAAAGGTAAAAAATATACCCTGAAAATGTTAAATGCAGTAGATGACTATACGCATTTGATAAAAGGTACATGGACAACCGATGAGCATACCAATAACCTAATTGCAGATTTGATCCATAATTATAAGATTAAGGAGAATGATCTTCAAGGAAACTTGAGAAGAGAGAAATTCACGATTTCCGTTGGGGATGAATTGCCTGCAGGAATTATAAAATTGGCCAAAGTTTACATTGCTAAAAAACGTAAACTCAAAGTAGGGGATAAAATGGCAGGACGTCACGGTAACAAAGGTATTGTTGCAAGAATCGTTCGTCAGGAGGATATGCCTTTCCTTGAAGATGGAACACCGGTTGATATTGTATTGAACCCATTAGGGGTGCCATCACGTATGAACATTGGTCAGATTTATGAAACTGTTCTTGGATGGGCTGGTCAAAAATTAGGTAGAAAATTTGCAACTCCAATCTTTGATGGTGCTACAATAGATCAAATCAACGATCTAACTGATGAAGCGGGTATTCCAAGATTCGGACATACTTATTTATATGATGGAGGAACAGGTGACAGATTTGACCAACCGGCAACTGTTGGGATAATTTATATGCTGAAACTAGGACACATGGTGGATGATAAAATGCACTCACGTTCCATTGGACCATATTCATTGATCACACAACAACCACTTGGAGGTAAAGCTCAATTTGGAGGTCAACGTTTTGGAGAGATGGAGGTTTGGGCATTGGAAGCTTATGGAGCTTCTGCTACCTTACGTGAAATCTTGACGGTAAAATCAGATGATGTTATTGGTAGGGCAAAAACCTATGAAGCAATCGTGAAAGGTGAACCTATGCCAGAACCTGGATTACCAGAATCTTTCAACGTGTTGATGCACGAACTGAAAGGTCTTGGATTGGATATAAGATTAGAAGAATAAAACTCTTGTAGTGCATTGTTGTACAATGCACTACATTTTTCTCACTTAATAGAATAGCAGCATATTATGGCTAGAAATAATGATAAGAATACAGTACAGAGGTTTGACAAAATCTCTATAGGTTTAGCTTCCCCGGAGTCAATTTTGGCAGCATCCAGAGGAGAGGTTTTAAAACCTGAAACGATCAATTACCGTACGCACAAACCAGAGCGCGACGGATTGTTCTGTGAACGTATTTTTGGTCCTGTGAAGGATTATGAATGTGCTTGTGGAAAATATAAAAGAATTCGGTATAAAGGAATTGTGTGTGACCGTTGTGGTGTTGAAGTAACCGAAAAACAAGTACGTAGAGATCGTGTAGGCCATATCAATTTGGTAGTGCCTGTTGCACATATTTGGTATTTCCGCTCCTTACCTAATAAAATAGGATATCTTCTTGGTTTACCTTCCAAGAAGTTGGACATGATTATCTACTATGAAAGATACGTAGTGATTCAGCCAGGTATCGCCAAGAATGTAGATGGAAGCCCACTACATCAAATGGATTTCTTGACCGAGGAAGAATATCTTGATATCTTGGATACATTACCACAGGAAAATATGTATCTGGATGATAATGATCCAAATAAATTCTTGGCCAAAATGGGAGCTGAATGTCTAATCGAACTTTTGAGAAGAATCGATTTAGATGCACTTTCATACGAGTTGAGACATAAAGCGAACAACGAAACTTCCAAACAACGTAAAACTGAGGCTTTAAAACGTCTTCAGGTTGTGGAAGCACTTCGTGATGCAAATAAAAACAGGGAAAACCGTCCGGAATGGATGATCATGAAAGTTATTCCAATCATTCCGCCAGAATTAAGACCTTTGGTGCCTTTGGATGGTGGTCGTTTTGCAACTTCCGATTTAAATGATCTTTACCGACGTGTTATTATTCGTAACAACCGTTTAAAAAGATTGGTTGAAATTAAAGCGCCTGAAGTAATTTTACGAAATGAAAAAAGGATGTTACAGGAATCTGTAGATTCGCTTTTTGACAATACGAGAAAATCTTCGGCTGTAAAAACTGATTCCAACAGGCCATTAAAATCACTTTCTGATTCCCTAAAAGGGAAACAAGGACGTTTCCGTCAAAACTTGCTCGGTAAACGTGTGGATTATTCAGCACGTTCGGTAATTGTTGTTGGACCGGAATTGAAATTGTTCGAATGTGGTCTTCCAAAGAACATGGCAGCTGAACTATACAAGCCTTTCGTTATCAGAAAACTGATTGAAAGAGGAATTGTAAAAACGGTTAAATCTGCAAAGAAAATAATAGATAAAAAAGAGCCTGTAGTTTGGGACATCCTTGAAAATGTATTGAAAGGACATCCAGTACTACTTAACCGTGCTCCTACGCTTCACCGATTGGGTATTCAGGCTTTCCAGCCAAAACTTATTGAAGGTAAGGCAATACAATTACACCCATTGGTGTGTACTGCATTTAATGCCGATTTTGATGGCGACCAGATGGCGGTGCATTTACCTTTAGGACCAGAAGCAATTTTGGAGGCTCAGCTTCTTATGTTGGCTTCTCATAACATCTTGAACCCTGCGAACGGATCACCAGTAACTGTACCTTCTCAGGATATGGTTCTAGGACTTTATTATATGACAAAGTCCAGAATGTCCACTCCAGAGGTTCGGGTAAAAGGTGAAGGAATCACTTTTTATTCTGTTGACGAAGTAATTATTGCTTACAACCAGAAACGAGTTGATCTGAACGCGATTATTAAAATCCGTGCTAAAGATTTCAATGAAAATGGTGAATTGGTTTACCAAATTATTGAAACCACTGTTGGTAGAGTTTTATTTAATGAAACAGTTCCTGAAAAAGCCGGATTTATCAACGAGGTGTTAACCAAAAAATCTTTAAGGGATATTATTGGTAAAATATTAAAGGTGACCAGCGTTCCTGAAACGGCCGCATTCCTTGATAGAATTAAAGATCTTGGATACGGATTTGCTTTTAGAGGTGGTTTGTCCTTCAGTTTGGGTGATATTATTATTCCTGCAGAAAAGCAAGGAATGATTGATGAAGCTAACGAGCAAGTTGAAGCAATTAAGGCTAACTATAACATGGGTCTTATTACAAATAATGAACGCTACAACCAAGTAATTGATATTTGGACTTCAACAAATGCGGGTCTAACCGAATTGGCCATGAAACGTATTCGTGAAGACCAACAAGGTTTCAACTCTGTGTATATGATGCTTGATTCTGGTGCGAGGGGTTCTAAAGAACAAATCCGTCAGTTAACAGGTATGCGTGGATTGATGGCGAAACCTAAAAAATCAAATTCAGGTGGAGGAGAAATTATTGAGAATCCAATTCTTTCAAACTTTAAGGAAGGTTTGTCAATTCTTGAATACTTTATCTCTACCCACGGTGCACGTAAAGGTCTTGCCGATACAGCGCTTAAAACTGCCGATGCAGGTTATTTGACCCGTCGTTTGGTAGATGTTTCACAGGATGTGATTATCAATGAAGAAGATTGTGGAACGTTAAGAGGTGTAGAAGTTTCCGCTCTAAAGAAGAACGAAGAAATCGTAGAATCTCTAGGGGAACGAATTGTAGGAAGAACTTCCTTGCATGATGTATACAATCCGTTGACCGAAGAACTTTTGGTTGCTTCCGGTGTGGAAATAGATGAAGAAATAGTTAAGAAAATTTCCGAAGCGCCTATTGAACATATCGAAGTTAGATCAGCATTGACTTGTGAAGCTAAAAAAGGTATTTGTGTGAAATGTTACGGCCGTAACCTTGCAACCGGTAAAACGGTTCAAAAAGGTGAAGCTGTTGGTGTTGTTGCCGCGCAATCTATTGGAGAGCCAGGAACTCAGTTAACACTTCGTACTTTCCACGTGGGAGGTATTGCAGGTAACATTTCCGAAGAAAATAAATTGACAGCCAGATTCCCAGGAGTTGCTGAAATTGAAGATTTGAAAATTGTTAAAGGTGAAGCTCCTGACGGAAGTTTATCTGACATTGTAATTTCCAGAACTTCAGAATTGAAAATCAGGGATAAAAAATCAGGTATTGTTTTAAGTACGAATAATATTCCTTACGGTTCACAGATTTTTGTGAGCAATGGAGATACACTTGAAAAAGGAGATGTTGTTTGCCAATGGGATCCATACAACGGTGTTATTATTTCCGAATTTGCAGGGAAAATCAAGTATGAGAACATTGAACAAGGTGTAACTTTCCAAGTTGAAATCGATGAACAAACAGGTTTCCAAGAGAAGGTTATTTCTGAATCAAGAAACAAGAAGCTAATACCAACCTTACATATCCTTGGTAAAAAGGATGAGGTAATACGTTCATACAACCTTCCAGTTGGAGCTCACTTGATGGTGGATGATGATGACAAGATCAAGGTTGGAAAAATCTTGGTTAAAATTCCACGTAGGTCTTCAAAAGCTGGGGATATTACGGGAGGTCTTCCACGGGTAACCGAATTGTTTGAAGCTCGAAATCCTTCTAACCCAGCTGTGGTTAGTGAGATTGACGGTGTTATTTCATTTGGAAAAATTAAACGAGGAAACCGTGAAATCATTGTAGAATCCAAATTGGGTGAGGTTAAAAAGTACTTGGTTAAACTTTCAAACCAAATTCTTGTACAGGAAAATGATTACGTGCGCGCAGGTATGCCACTTTCTGACGGATCTATTACTCCTGAAGATATTCTTGCAATTAAAGGACCTAATGCTGTACAACAGTATTTAGTAAATGAAGTGCAGGAGGTTTACCGACTTCAAGGGGTGAAAATCAACGACAAGCATTTTGAAGTTGTAGTTCGTCAAATGATGCGTAAAGTAAGAATTGTGGATCCGGGTGATACTATTTTCTTGGAAAATCAATTGGTTCATAAAGCTGATTTTATTGAAGAAAACGATAAAATCTTCGGAATGAAGATCGTTGAGGATGCAGGGGATTCACAAAACCTGAAACCGGGGCAACTTGTAAGTATGCGCGATTTGAGAGATGAAAATTCTCAGTTGCGTCGGGAAGATAAAGCTTTGGTTACTGCCAGAGAAGTAACTCCTGCAACAGCTACGCCAGTACTTCAAGGTATTACAAGAGCATCGCTTCAAACAAAATCATTCATTTCGGCGGCTTCCTTCCAGGAAACTACCAAAGTATTAAATGAAGCTGCTGTAAGTGGTAAAGTTGATACGCTTGAAGGATTGAAGGAGAATGTAATTGTAGGACATAGAATTCCTGCAGGTACAGGTATGCGTGATTACGAGGATATCATTGTCGGTTCTAAAGAAGAATTTGACGAAATGCTCGTGAAAAAGCAAGAAGTGAATTATAATTAATAAATAAATCCTTCAAAGGTTCCGACTTTTGAAGGATTTTTCAATTTTAGAAAACTGCTAAAGGAGATATGGAAGATCAAAAGAAGCCAAAACAAAATAAGATTAACATTGAAATTGATGAAAAAGTTGCTGAAGGAACTTATTCCAATCTCGCTATTATTAATCATTCTGTGTCTGAATTTGTTGTTGATTTTGTAAGTATTATGCCGGGAACTCCGAAGAGTAAAGTTAAATCCCGAATTATTCTCACTCCTCAACACGCGAAACGCTTACTAAAAGCATTGAATGAAAATGTGAACAGATTTGAAAGTGCTCACGGAGAAATTAAAGATTACGAGCAACCTCCAATACCATTGAATTTTGGTCCTACAGGACAAGCTTAAAACTCTTTTACATAACAAAAAAACCACAGTTTATAAGCTGTGGTTTTTTTGTTTTTAAGAATTCGATATAATCTCTAATCTTTTGTTAATCACTTTATTTACCAAATGATTTTCAGTACATTAAACCAAGTTTAACCTGAAAATAAGTTATTATGAGTGTTGTAAAAGTAATAGAAGTGATTGCTTCATCAGAAAAGAGTTTTGATGATGCTGTACAAAATGCTGTGAAAGAAGCTGCCAAAAGCATTAAAAACATCAAATCTGTTTATGTGAAGGAAATGAAAGCAAAAGTGAGCGACAATAAAATTATTTCCTATGGCGTGAATGCTAAAATTTCGTTTGCTGTCGAAGAATGATCAAACGTTTGTCCAACAATGAAATTGGCCATCTTAATTGATGGCCTTTTTTATGGCTCTATAGCGGTCGAATTGATTCGCCTTTTTGGATTTCAAAAAATAACTTGATTATATTGCATACATAATTATGAGAAATTTCTTCCTCTTTCTTATCTGCTGGTTTACAGTTTTTTCTGCCCTTGCTCAGGAAACAATTCTTTTAAAAGGACAAATTAAAGCGGATTCTATTATGGAAACCTCCATACATATTGTAAACTTAACGCAGGGAACCGGAACGGTCAATAATTCAAATGGGGAGTTTGAAATACCTGTCGCTATCAATGATTCTATCTTGTTTTCTTCCGTGCAATTTGAAATTTTGAAAATCATGATTACGGCAGACCATATAAAAAACCGATTTTTGGAAGTTAATTTGGTTCCAATCACTTTGGATGCTGTGAAGATTAGTGACAAAAAATTGTCTGGAAATTTGGAACGTGATATCGCTGGAATTAAAGTTGTTGATCCAACTGAATTTGGATTGCCTTGGCCAAAACCACCTTCCATCACCCCGTCGGAAAGAAAGGTATATACCGCTTCGAGCACGAACGTGGATTTACTATTAAATACGATTAGTGGTAGACTGGCCATGCTCAAAAAGCATGACGCAAATATGAAAAGGAATGATCTTGTAGAAAAAGCATTTCTGCAACAACGGGATAATTTTTTCTTTGAAGTTTTTGAACTTGACCAAAACGGAGCAAGAAATTTTCTTTTTTTCTGCACCGAAACAGATGCCGATTTTAGTAAGCTGGTAGATAAACAGGACCCATTTCGACTGATCGATTATTATCACCAACGATTTCCTGAATTTTTGAAAGTTAAAAAAGGAGAAAATCGAGACTGAATAATAAAGGGTATCTGAAGCAGATTTGATCTAAAATTCGGAAGTAAAATGAAATTTGATATTCTTATACTTCTCCTGTGTCATTTGAAGTGAAAAAGCAGAATCAGCCAAAAACACAAGTTGTCCACGTTTATCTTTTGCCAAATATTTACTCTTCACTCTTTTAAAGTCCAAAAATTCTTCGCTTTTAGAATCTTTCGGCTCCACCCAACAAGCTTTGTGCACGTTCAAATTCTCATAGGTACATTTCGCTCCATATTCATGCTCCAATCGGTACTGAATGACTTCAAATTGTAAAGCACCGACGGTTCCTATAACTTTTCTTCCGTTCATTTCCAGTGTAAAAAGTTGTGCTACTCCTTCATCCATCAACTGATCAATTCCTTTTTCCAATTGCTTTGATTTCATCGGATCAGCGTTATTGATATATCTAAAATGCTCAGGCGAAAAACTTGGAATCCCTTTATATTGAAGTTGTTCACCTTCGGTTAAAGTATCACCAATTTTAAAGTTTCCGGTGTCGTGTAATCCCACAATATCACCGGGGTAGGATGTATCTACAATTTCTTTCTTTTCCGCAAAGAATGCATTCGGACTTGAGAATTTGAAATTTTTCCCATGTCTTACATGTAAATAAGGCCTGTTACGTTCAAATTTTCCAGACACGATTTTAACGAAAGCCAATCGGTCCCTGTGTTTCGGATCCATATTCGCATGTATTTTAAATACAAAACCTGTAAAATCCTTTTCATCGGCCATGACCAATCTTTGATCACTTTCCTTAGGTCGTGGTGTGGGCGCAATCGCGACAAAACAATCCAAAAGTTCCCTAACACCAAAATTGTTCAATGCGGAACCGAAAAATACAGGCTGCAAATTTCCTTTCAAATAGGCTTCTTTATCAAAAGGAGGATAGACTCCTTGTGCCAATTCAAGATCATTCCGAAGATTATTTGCCGCCTTTTCCCCAATTAAATTATCCAATTCGCTAGATGATAAATTAGAGATTTCTATGGTTTCTTCGATATCCTTCCTTGGATCGCCGGTAAATAAATTGATATTCTGTTCCCAAATATTATAAATTCCTTTAAAATCATATCCCATACCAATCGGAAAGCTCAAAGGAGTCACTGTAAGATTCAATTTCTGTTCGATCTCATCCAATAATTCAAAAGCATCTTTTCCTTCACGATCCATCTTGTTGATAAAAACAATCATAGGGATGTTTCGCATACGGCAGACTTCAACTAGCTTTTCGGTTTGCTCTTCAACTCCTTTTGCCACATCTACCACAACAATTACACTATCGACCGCAGTCAAAGTACGGAAAGTATCTTCAGCAAAATCCTTGTGTCCTGGCGTATCGAGAATATTGATTTTGGTTCCGTTGTATTCAAAAGCAAGAACCGAAGTAGCGACAGAAATGCCTCGTTGGCGCTCAATTTCCATGAAATCACTCGTGGCACCTTTTTTTATCTTGTTGGATTTTACAGCTCCCGCTTCCTGAATTGCTCCTCCAAAAAGTAATAGCTTTTCTGTAAGCGTGGTTTTTCCTGCATCAGGGTGGGAAATAATACCAAATGTCCTTCTTCTCTTTATTTCGTCGGAAAATTTCATAGCTAATTTTGAAGCTGCAAAGATATGACTTTCCGAACAAGCGTAAACTCGGTTTCCCTGCATATTTTTCTTCTTCAATTGTAAATAAGTTTTAACAAATTTATTTTTCGCAGGGTCCTTAATTTGTTAACATTAAATATATTTGCGCGAAATCTTTAATCAAATTTAGGGGATTGGAAGTATGAAGTTAATTCCTGCCCAATTACATTAGTGTTAGGAAAATAACCTATTCAAGCGGCGTAACTTTGATATAAGATCAAAAAAAGATAATGATGAAAAAGAAAACGTTTATATTATTAATACTGACCATTATAACCGGTTTGGTCAGTTTTACTGGATTGAATTTTTATGGAGTAGTAGGGGTAAGAGTGTTATTTTTAATATTTGCTGATCTTTTAGTGATTGCTTTATTGGCAAAGTTGTTTTTTTACCCTGAAAAGAAAAGAATGCGGACTATAAAAGTTCGTAAATAGAATTAATTTTCCCGATTTAAAAAATTAAATCCGCAAGAGCAATCTAGCGGATTTTTTGTTTTGAAAATTATATGGTTTGATGAAAGACGGAATATATCAACAGTCAATTAAAACTTGCTACTCAACCAAACGCCTACAAAAATAGCTGCTATTCCCAGCATCAATGTTCCCACTGAATAAAACAGGAACAGGTTATAATTGCCATTTTTAAGAAATATAAAGTTCTCATAAGCAAAGGCGGAAAATGTAGTAAAACCGCCACAAAAACCAGTTATCAACAATAATTGAAGGTTGTGGTGCCAGCTGTTTTCTTTAAGCAAGTTCCCAAGGATGAATCCCATGATCACACTTCCTAAAACGTTCACGGCGAAGGTGCCGTAAGGTAAATTTTCAGAATTCAAAAATTTTGTGATCAAAAAACGAAATGCGCTTCCTAATCCGCCACCAATGAAAACCAATAGAAAATCTCTTGCCATTTCAGGGTTTTTCCTTTTAAAATCCTTCGGAAGGAGCCGTGCTTTCAACCGGAATATAAATTTCTGTAATTAAATTTGCAGGTACTTTTTCCTCCGCTTCTGTATTTATATAAACTTCAAAAGGCTGAAAATTGGGCTTTAATTCCAGACCATTCTCTTGGATATATTTAAAAGTTGCGTCCCAAGCTGCAGGTAAATTTTTTCGGCTGCCTTTTAAAGTGGTTCGGACAACAGTTTGGGCAGGCATAAATCCGCTTAAGAAATTACTATCGAACGCCGTTACCACTTTAGTCGGTGTAGGAATACATATTGAAAACAACGCGGTACCGTTTTCGTCATTCCAATCATGATAGAGGATAAAAGGACTCCCATTATCACTTATGTTATTGGTGTTCATGAAAGAATTTATCTGCGGATAAATTTCATTGAATTTGGCCTGTACATTTTGTTGTTTGGCAGAAATGGAACTGTAAATAAAATAACCACCGCCATATTCGGTTTTACCATGGACTTTTATTCGATAAGCCATCATTTGCTCATCTATTGCGGTTTTGTATTCCGAAAGACTTTCTGACAGTAAAGGATCAAAGAAATCTTTAACACTATTTGAATTCCACTCCCAATGCATTTTTTCTTTGAAATCCATTTCTCCAATGATTTCCAAGGAAACCAAAGTTCCGTTTTTCACTTCAGAAAAATTCCAAATTAAGCTGCCTTCCGAAGTGCCAAAATTATGATCGAGTTTAATTTTTTGGACTATTTTTTCATTAGGAACGATTTCGGTTGTAGTGATGGAGCCATCTCCTTTTTCATTATTACGCCAAGAAATATTGGCTCCTTCCCCAGAATTTTTTCCTGAAGAAGACATTTTAGCTTCTTCACCGCTTGTCCACGGTCCCCATTTCTGCCAGTTCCCATAATCGTTTACCTGCGAGAACAGATATTCTTTGGGCGCTTCTATAAATATTTCTTTCTCAACTTTATAACTTCCTTCTTTTGTGGCAACAAAGATTGAAGCCGCAATAATGAAGATCAAGATTAAAAAAAACAGATACTTTAATATTTTCATTTAAAAATTATTTTTCCCCGATTATGTCGCTAATATAATTAAATAAAACATGGGTAATTACTACATTTGTTCAAAATCAATATTTATAAAACATGAAATTAAAATTTAGTTTAATGCTTGGTGTTGCGGCAGCAAGCTTTATGGTTTCCTGTGGGAACGACAAAATCGTTGAGCCTGAAGCGACGGAACCTGTTGTTCAAACAGATGATTTTGATTATACTGTGGAAGAATTCGCAGATATAAAAGTACTTAGATATCAAATTCCCGGTTGGGAAGATCTTTCTTTAAAAGAACAAAAATTGGTTTATTATTTGGTTCAAGCTGGTTTAAGCGGAAGAGATATTACCTGGGACCAGAATTATAAACACAATTTGGAGATAAGGGAAGCTCTGGAAAATATCTACGCGAATTATAAAGGGGATAAAGAATCTGCAGATTGGAAAGCTTTTGAAACTTATATAAAGAGAGTGTGGTTTTCAAATGGAATCCACCATCATTATTCAAATGATAAGTTTAAACCAGAATTCAGCAAAGCATATTTTGATACATTATTAGCTGAAACCAATACCGTACTTACAGGTGAACCGTATGAGGTGATTTTCAATGATCAAGATGCCAAAAAGGTCAACCTTGATGCTTCAAAAGGCTTATTGAAAGGATCTGCTGTTAATTATTATGGCGATAACATAACCGCTAAAGAAGTAGCAGCTTTTTATGCTCAGAAAAAACCGGAAGATCCAACTAAGCCAGTTGCCTATGGTTTAAACTCCAAATTGGTAAAAGAAAACGGAAAACTGGTCGAGAAAGTATGGAAGAGCGGTGGAATGTACGGTGATGCAATAGACCGAATCATTTTCTGGTTGGAAAAAGCCAAAGGAGTTGCTGAAAATGACAAACAAGCGGATGCTTTGGCACTATTAATTGATTATTATAAAACCGGAAGCCTTAAAACTTGGGACGAATATAATATCGCTTGGGTTGAAGCAACGGAAGGAAATATCGATTACATCAACGGGTTTGTTGAAGTTTATAACGATCCTTTAGGATACAGAGGTGCTTATGAAACAATTGTTCAAATCAAGGATTTCGATATGTCAAAGAAAATGCAGGTTTTGGAAGAAAACGTGCAATGGTTTGAAGACAACGCGCCTTTAATGGACGAACACAAAAAAGAATCGGTTATAGGGGTTACATATAAAACTGTAATTGTGGCCGGTGAGGCTGGTGACGCTTCTCCGAGTACACCAATTGGTGTAAACTTACCTAATTCAAACTGGATCAGAAAGGAACATGGAAGTAAGTCTGTTTCGTTGGGAAATATCATCAACGCGTATAACAATGCGGGAAGCACTGGAAGACTACAAGAATTTGCACATGATGAAGAGGAAATTGCATTGGAGGAACAATATGGTAAAGAAGCAGATAAATTACACACAGCACTTCATGAAGTTGTAGGTCATGCTTCCGGTCAAATCAATCCTGGAGTTGGTGAAACAAAAGAAACCCTTAAAAGTTACGCTTCTACTTTGGAAGAAGGTAGAGCTGATTTGGTTGGATTATACTATTTAATGGATCCGAAATTAGAGGAACTTGGTCTTACAGATGATTGGGAAAAAACCGGTAAAGCTGCTTATGATGGTTATATCAGAAATGGTTTGATGATGCAGTTGATCCGTTTGGAACCTGGAGCTGATATTGAAGAAGCTCACATGAGAAATCGCCAATGGGTGAGTGCTTGGGTTTTTGAAAAAGGCCAAGATGAAAATGTAATTGAAAAAGTGACTCGCGAAGGAAAAACATATTTCAATATCAATGATTATCAAAGGTTAAGGGAGCTTTTCGGGGAACTATTAATGGAAACCCAAAGAATCAAATCTGAGGGAGATTTTGAAGCGGCCAAAAACCTAGTTGAAAATTATGGTGTTAAAGTAGATCAAGAGATTCACACCGAAGTATTGAAACGTAACGAACAATTTAAATCACCAGCGTATAGCGGATTTGTGAACCCTGTGTTGGTTGCCGAAGAAAATGAAAACGGCGAAATTATTTCCATTAAAGTAACTCAGCCTGTATCGTTTGACGAGCAAATGTTGAATTATTCCAAAAACTTTAGCTTTCTAGCAAAAGAGGAATAAACACAAATATTCATTTTTTAAAAAAGCCATCGGACGATCCCGATGGCTTTTTGTTTTAGAACCTAACGCGTATATATTTTAATGACGAAAAGTATTCCCATAAAAGCTAAAAAAGCTAAAAGAACAAAAATACTTCCTTTGTAATATTTCCGATGTAATTTCAAATCTTTCCGATAGCTATAAATCATAACTATAATAAAAAGAATCAAACAAACCCCTGCAAAAATTAATTGGCCTTCGCTAAACATTTCCTTATTTTTAGCAAAGTTAAATTTTTAAATCCAACCAGAATGAAAAAAAGATTAGCCGCAGTAAACCATTTCCATAAATCATTTGGTTTGGGAGTAAATGAAGTGCCCGTGGCCGACTTGGGAGCAATGAAAAACAAGTTGAGGTACAACTTAATGAAAGAAGAAAATGAAGAATATCTGGAAGCAGCCAATAATAATGATTTGGTTGAAGTTGCGGATGCGTTGGGAGATATGCTGTATATTTTATGCGGAACAATCATAGAACACGGAATGCAGTACAAAATTGAAGAAGTGTTTGACGAAATACAACGGAGCAATATGAGTAAATTGGGCGCTGACGGTAAGCCCATTTATCGAGAAGATGGTAAAGTATTAAAAGGACCGAATTATTTCAAACCGGATTTGAATAAAATATTAAAAGGATAAATTATTGATTTGTATTTTCCCCTTCGCTTAAACTCAATAAAAGTTTTGCTGCGGCAAAAGCTGTGGTCTCATTATTTTCAATAGCTTGTAATTGGTTTTTCAACTCGATTTTGACCTCTGGTTTGTTATAAAAATTGTTTTTTATGGATTCGTTGATGGTTTGAAGTAACCAAAATTTGTTTTGTTGATGTCGTTTTTTTTCGAAATGCCCATTCTTGAAAGCATGGTCCACATATTTCAGGATCAGTTGCCAAATGTCATCAATTCCTTGATCTTCAAGAGCGCTGGCGAGTAAAACCTTTGGAACCCAATTATTTTCTTTGGGTGGATACAAATGCAATGCCCGGTTAAATTCAACTTTGGCACGTTTTGCAGCTTTAATATTTTCTCCGTCGGCTTTATTAATGACAATCGCATCGGCCATTTCCATAATTCCACGTTTAATTCCCTGTAATTCGTCTCCCGCACCTGAAATTTTTAAAAGTAAAAAAAAGTCGGTCATACTGTGAACGGTGGTTTCACTTTGCCCTACACCAACAGTTTCAATTAAAATCGTATCAAAACCTGCCGCTTCACATAGAATTATTGTTTCCCTTGTTTTTTTCGCCACGCCACCTAAAGAATCACCTGAAGGTGAAGGTCGGATAAATGCATTTTCCTCTTTTACAAGATTTTCCATTCTTGTTTTGTCGCCCAAAATACTACCGTTCGATAAAGAACTTGTAGGATCTACAGCCAAAACGGCAACTTTTTTTCCTTGCTGTATTAACCGACGGCCGAAAGATTCTATAAACGTGCTTTTTCCCACTCCTGGAACGCCTGTAATCCCAATGCGGACAGAATTATTCGCAAATGGCAAACATTTTTCAATCAGTAAATCGGCTTTATTTCGATGCTTCGGGTGGTTGCTCTCTACAAGTGTAATACTCTGGCTCAAAGCTGTTTTATCTCCCGAAAGCAATTTCTTCAGAAGAGAATCCACATCGATTTCCTTTTGCCGTAAAAGCTTTATTTTTTTAGATAAGATTGGGTTTACGTTGGTACTGGACGAATTGTTTTTCGTTTCCTTTAAAGCTGAAGTTTTGGATAAAGGTTTTTTCAACGCTGGAATATTTACCACAAATTTAGGAATTCATTTCTTTAATAGTTAGCTTTAACTGAGTATATTCAAAATCATATAATTTTTAAAAAACAGAAGAATGAAATCATTGTATAAAGCAAAAGCAACCACGACCGGCGGACGTGAAGGACATGTAAAAACCGAGGACGGAATCATCGATATGAAACTCAGTGTTCCAGCTGAAATGGGAGGAAAAGGCGGAGAATACACAAATCCCGAGCAACTTTTTGCTGCAGGATATTCAGCATGTTTTGGAAGTGCTTTACAGCATGTAGCTAAAACACATAAAAAGAATTTGGGCGATTTTAGCGTAACGGCAATTATTGATATAGGAAAAAACGAAGAAGATATGTTTCAATTAGCAGCCATTCTAGATGTTTACATTCCAGATGTAGATATTGAAACGGGTGAAATGCTCATTAACGAAGCACATGAGGTTTGTCCTTATTCAAGAGCAACGATGGACAATATTGATGTTACTCTAAATCTGTTATTGGACGAATAAGTAATTGAATTTTGAAAAAAAAATCCGTTGAAGCTGAAGTGCTCTAACGGATTTTTTATTTTAAAGAGGTTTTATCGGAACAGCGATAGATGTTTGGTCCCAAGCCATGTACATCAAAATAAAATCATTTGACGATTCAAAATTGATGCTGAATTGTTCTATTACATTATAAGTCCTGTTTACCGGTACTTCAATGGTCAATGCATCAAAATCGGGATTTCTCGAAGGCTTACCGTTTAGATCAACTCCCCAACTATACATTTTTGAATTGAAAATCACTTTCCAACTTTCTTCCATGGGTATGGTCCAAAGTGTATATTTTCCACTTTTCAAAAGAGAACCGTCAACCATAATATCCTGATTGGTCGAAAAAGTAGTGGCTTCATTGGCGCCAGTCCGCCAAACTACATTATACGGCACAAGTCCGCCAAAAATTACCCGTTCTTTTTTATAAGGTCTGTTATAAAACACTTCCAATTCCAGTCCTGCATTTTTATAAGTAACGGTATCTTCCGGACTGTACGACTTGGTTTGTTTTTTCATTATAAAAAAAGCGATTGCTATAATTACAATGGCACCCATTGAAATATAAAGAACTTTTTTCAGTGTTTTGTTCATTATAGGATTTTTTCCAAATCTAAAAAACAATTGAACAATAAAGGAAAAAACCGTTTCTTTTTTTCGAAACGGTTTTCACAGTCTAAGTCAGGTTAAGTAATCTCTTTAAATTGCTTTTAATCTTCTTACTTTAGGATCAGGTTTGTGAGCGGGGACTTCATTTCTTCTCCTGAAAATGATTGCTTTATCCAAACTCTGCAAAATGATATTTCTTTGTTGCAAAAGCATCTGCTGTATATCTTTCGGTAAATTGGAGGATTTTAATATTTCCGAATATCTACTCAAACATCGTTCGTCTTGTTTTATACAAGAGTTGAGCAATTGTTTCCATTTATTTTCCGTTAGAACATTTTTTTCATCAATCCATGTGCGGTGAAGATTTCCTTTCTTGGTGGTGTATTGTAAAGGTTTTATCCCCAATTGGATAAGTTTTTCTTCTATTTTGTAAGCGAATCGATTGCGGTTTACACTCTCATGGTGTAAAAATCTTTTCAGATCCGCTTCTTGGATGTCTTCACTCGAATTGAAGTAACGTCTTTCGGCTTCAAAACAATCAATAAGAAGCCAATTCATTTCATTATAAGTTGTGTATTTTTTTTCCATAAGATAAAAATTTTGGACTATTGTAAAGATACAATGGCGTGAAGGCCTATTGCTGCCAATAGAAAGTTAAAAACCAGTATTTTAAGAAAATGAAAGGGTAGTTTTAACAACGGATTAAAAGTCATTGGGAAATATTGAAGAGAATTCTTAATCTGGAGAGAATTTTTCAATAAAAAGAACTTTAAAAAAAATAATCAATTTTGCAACGAAAGGAATTTCCATTCGTCCTTTAAAACGACAGCAACTTAATCAACCAATTTTGTTACAGGATTATCTAATAGAAAAATGCCGGCAAAACGATCGTAAAGCGCAGATCAAGCTTTATAAAAAGTATTGCGATGGAATGTATTTCGTGGCGTTTCGGTATTTGAAAAATTCTTTTGACGCCGAAGAAGCGGTTCAAGAAGCTTTCATCAAAGCATATCAAAAACTGCATCAATATAATGGTGAAGTAACTTTTGGGGCTTGGTTAAAAAGAATTGTAATCAATAAATGCATCGATTTTTTAAAAATGAAAAAATTGGAATTGACGGCAATTAATGAAAGTACTCTGGGTGTTGTTGATGAGAACGAAAACGATTGGATGGTTTCAAATTCTGTGGATATACAATTTATAAAAGACAAAATAGAGGAGTTGCCGGAAAAGTACAAATATGTGCTCATGCTGTTTTTAATGGAAGGTTATGACCATCAAGAAATTTCACAGATACTGGATATTAAAGAAGTAGCATCTCGGACCTTATTGCATCGGGGAAAACAAAAATTACAAGAGAAATTAAAAGTACAAAGTAATGGAACAGGATATAAGGGAGCTTTTTAAAAAGGAAAAAACTTCACATTTACCTTCCATGTCGGAAGGACATATGAAACGTTTTGAGAAGAAACTGGATAAAGAATTTCCGCAGAAAAGAATTCAGAATTATTTGTGGTGGAAAATAGCTGCCATTTTGATTGTTGCAATTTTCACCGCCACTTTTTTTCTCATTCAAAAATCTTCTGAAGAAATTGAAGTCGTTCATACTCCCGTTGAAGAGCAAGAAAAGGAAAAATCGGTGCCTCAATTCTCCCTAAGTGATATTTCGCCGGAATATAAAAAGGTCGAAAATTATTATTTGGCAGGTATCAACATGGAAATTTCCAAATTGAAAATAACAGATGAGAATAAGGATTTAATCGATTCATTCTTGCAACAATTGGCAATTTTAGATGCTGAATATGCCAAACTAAATTCAGAATTAGCAGCCGGAATTAATGAACAAACTATCCAAGCGCTTGTAGATAATTTGAAATTAAGGATGGAATTACTCATGAACTTGAAAACAAAATTAAAAGAACTTAAAAATTATCCCGATGAAAACACTCGAAAAAATAATGTATAAATGCCTACTGGTCGGTATTCTGTGTTGTTCACTGACTGGTTTCGCACAAAATAAAACACAAAAGCTGAAGCAAAGCATCAAAGCCAATGATGACGTGTCAATAGTGGTTGATTCCAGACATACCAATATAATCTTTGAAACTTGGAACAAAAATGAAGTGGAAATAGAGGCTTTTTTGGAAACTAAAAAATCTGAAAATCAGAAAGAGGTTTTAAAGAATTGGCATGTTGAAATGGATGGAAACAGGAGTGAGATAAAAATCACCTCTACCGGTTCCATGGGCGCACCTCCTTTGCCTCCAATTCCTCCTACACCTATAGCTATGAAAGGATTGGAAGAAATAATGGCACCTATGATGGAAAATTTGATGGGTCCCATGATGGAAGAATTCGCGAAAAATCCGCTGCCACCAGATTTTCTGGAAAATATTGGCGAAATGAATTTTGATTATGAAGCTTATGAAAAAGATGGGGAAGCTTATATGAAAAAATGGGAAAAGAAGGTGGAAGGAAAATTAGGTGCCGATTTCGAAAAAAAGATGGAAGCTTGGGCAGAATCTTTTGAGAAGGATGCTGAAAAATGGTCAAAGCAAATGGAAGCAGATATGGAAGTTTGGGGAGAAGAATTTGGTGCAAAAATGGAAAAAGACATGGAAGCATGGGGTGAAAAGTTTGGTAAGGAAATGGAAGCATGGGGAGAGCAATTTGGAAAGCAATTTGAAGCACAGATGAATGGAGTAAACCCCGAAATATCTAAAGGAGATGGAAAACGTACAATAATCATACGAATGCCAAAAAAATCAATACTCAATTTAAACGTGAGACATGGCGAAGTGAAATTAGCCGAAGTTACAACCAATTTAAAAGCCACTTTGTCCCACGGTAAATTGACGGGTGAAAACATCAATGGAGAAAAAACCTCCATTGATGTTTCTTACGCGCCCATCTTGGTCAAAAATTGGGTATATGGAAGGTTAAATACGAATTATGTAAAAAATTGTACGATTGAAAAGGTTGAAAGCATAAAGTTGAATTCGACCTCCAGCAACATTCTAATCCAAACACTGGAAAAAACCGGTTTACTCTCCGGAACCTTTGGAAATCTTACGATTAAAGAACTGGAAAAGGATTTTGAAACCCTCAATATCAATTTGGAAAACAGTAACTTGGTTTTGAATATTCCCGAAGCTGCATTTAATTTTAGTTACAATGGCTCACAAAGCAGAATTGAATATCCGCAAGGATTAAAGGTCAAGCCTGTTAAGAACTATGACAATGAATTACTTACGGGGTATTATAAATCCAATAATGGAGACAATACAATTTCGATTAAGGCAAAATTTAGTGAGATAACAGTGAAATAATTTTAATGCTTTCTGTTTTTGGTTTTCACAAAAAATGCAACAAGCGCTGAGGTTACCAATCCCATTGCTAAGGCACCAAAAAATGCTTGTATTAAATAAGAAGTCTGGTTAAAAAAAGCTGCTGCTGCTTCCGCACTCATTCTGTTGTTTTCGACGGCAAAATTTGCTGCATTGTCTAAATATTCGGGTGAAATAAATTCGAATGTAATGTATTGGGTGAGGGGTGAGGAAAGTGCTACAATAATACTGATCACTATTCCCGAAAGAAATCCTTGAGTCCAACTCATGTTACCACGATAGAAATTCTTCTTCTTATCGATTAATGCAAAAACATAAATTAAAACTGCTATTACTGAAAAAAGTAAGGTGTAAACGGGATGCTTTGCGATCAGTTCATCATGCCATCCCAAAGATTTTTCCAGAACCATCCACAAGAGGCTGGCAATAATGAAAATCACTGCCCATTTAAATTCGATTTTATAGTTTTTCATTTTGAAGGATTTTTTTCAAATGTAAAACAAAAACGACAAAAGCTAAGATTTTGATTTTGCATAAAAAAGGCAGTTTAAAATAACTGCCTTTTTAAATATTAAAAACACTGAAGATTTATTTTTCTTCCACGAGAACCCAATCGCCTTTATCCAAAAGCGGAATAGCTTGTTTGAATTTCATACTCTTGTTTTCCCCCGTGAGCACATTTTTAATGGTCACTTTATCGTTCCTATTAATTTTTGGTGCTTCGCGCGTTATGGTTTCTGTCACCTGCGGACGTTGTTGTGTTTGTCCTGCAGCTCGACTTTGAGCAGCTCTTTCATCCATATTGGGAATTTCTTCTTTCTGGGTTTCAAGATTTTCACGTTTTCTTTGTCGTGCCTCTTGAATATTCCCTGAATTTTGTGCTGGTAATTCTCCCTTGAACAAAAACGAAATAACATCTTTGTTTACATTTTCTATCATCGATTTGAATAATTCGAACGCTTCAAATTTATAAATCAACAACGGATCTTTTTGCTCATGAACCGCCAACTGAACGCTTTGTTTTAATTCATCCATTTTACGCAGATGTGTTTTCCAAGCGTCATCAATAATTGCTAAACTGATGTTTTTCTCAAAATCATTTACCAATTGTTTTCCTTCGGTGTCATACGCCTTCTGCAGATCGGTTATTACTTGAAGTGTTTTTATCCCATCTGTAAATGGCACTGAAATCCGCTCAAAATTATTTGCTTGATCCTCATAAACTTTTTTAATAACAGGAAAAGCAATTTCCGCATTGCGTTGCATTTTTTCCTGATAATGTTTATAAGCCGATTTATAAATCTCACCCGCAACCTTTAATGAATCCATTTTTTCAAATTCGGCTTCGGTAATGGGAGAACTCATGGAAAAGAATCGAATGAGTTCAAATTCGAAATTTTTAAAATCTTGTGTAGCTTTATTGTTTGCGGCAATGATTTCCGCAGTGTCGTAAATCATGTTGGCAATATCCAAACGCAATCTATCTCCGAACAAAGCATTGTAACGACGTTTATATACAACTTCACGTTGTGCGTTCATTACATCATCATACTCCAACAACCGTTTTCTTACCCCAAAGTTATTTTCTTCAACTTTTTTCTGTGCTCTTTCAATAGATTTGGAGATCATAGAATGCTGAATGACTTCGCCCTCCTTCAATCCCATTCTATCCATTAATTTGGCTATTTTTTCAGAACCAAAAAGACGCATTAGGTTGTCTTCCAACGAAACATAAAATTGGGAACTTCCCGGATCTCCTTGTCGACCACTACGTCCTCGTAACTGTCTGTCCACACGTCTCGAATCGTGACGTTCGGTACCAACAATGGCCAAACCACCCGCTTTTTTAACTTCATCCGAAAGTTTAATATCCGTACCACGACCTGCCATGTTGGTGGCGATGGTCACTATACCGGATTGACCTGCTTCCGCAACAATATCAGCTTCTTTTTTATGCATTTTCGCATTCAAAACATTGTGCGGTACATTCCGGAGTTTAAGCATCCTGCTCAAAAGTTCTGAAATTTCCACGGAAGTCGTACCAATCAAAACAGGTCTTCCTGCTTTGGATAAATCTGTTACGTGATCAATTACTGCGTTGTATTTTTCCCGTTTGGTTTTAAAAACCAAATCCTCTTTATCCTTTCTAGCAATAGGACGATTGGTTGGGATTTCAACAACATCCAATTTGTATATTTCCCAGAATTCTCCAGCTTCGGTAACAGCGGTACCCGTCATTCCCGAAAGCTTGTTGTACATTCTGAAATAATTCTGAAGTGTAACCGTTGCAAAAGTCTGCGTTGCATCTTCAATTTTCACATTTTCCTTGGCTTCAATCGCTTGGTGCAATCCGTCACTATATCTTCGGCCTTCCATAATACGACCGGTTTGCTCATCAACAATTTTCACCTTGTTTTCCATGACAACATATTCCACATCCTTTTCAAAAAGGGTGTAGGCCTTTAAAAGCTGTCTCATGGTGTGAATTCTTTCGCTTTTTACGCTATATTCACGGAACAATTCCTCTTTCTTTTCAGCTTCTTCTTCTTTTGACAGATCTGAATTTTCAATTTTGGAAATTTCCATTCCGATTTCTGGAAGTACGAAGAAGTCAGGATTATTTTCTCCCGATAGATATTCAATTCCTTTATCGGTAAGATCGATTTGATTGTTCTTTTCTTCAATCACAAAGTACAATTCGGCGTCAACTTTAGGCATCTCCTTGTTGTTGTCGGCCATATACTGATTTTCGGTTTTCTGAAGTATTTGCTTGATTCCTTCTTCACTTAAATACTTGATAAGTGCTTTGTTTTTAGGCAACCCTCGGTAAACGCGAAGCAATTTAAAACCACCGTCCTTCGTGTCTCCCGAAGCAATTAATTTTTTGGCTTCAGCAAGAACACCGGTTAAATATTTTCTTTGGATTTCAACAATATTCGCAACTGCAGGTTTTAGTTGATCAAATTCGTGAACATCACCTTTTGGAATTGGACCTGAGATAATAAGTGGTGTACGCGCATCATCAATTAAAACTGAATCAACCTCATCAACAATGGCGTAATTATGTGGTCGCTGTACCAAATCATTTGGCGAATGCGCCATATTGTCCCGTAGGTAATCGAATCCAAATTCATTGTTGGTTCCGTAGGTAATATCGGCGTTGTAGGCTTTTCTTCTTTCTGGAGAGTTTGGTCTGTGGTAATCAATACAATCAATACTCAAACCGTGGAATTCAAAAAGTGGGGCCATCCAGGCGCTATCCCTTTTTGCAAGATAATCGTTCACTGTTACAAGATGCACACCATTTCCGGTTAGCGCATTTAAGTACATTGGAAGCGTGGCCACGAGGGTTTTACCTTCCCCTGTTTGCATCTCGGCAATTTTCCCTTGGTGCAACGCAATACCTCCAATTAGCTGTACATCGTAATGAACCATATCCCAAGTAATGGCTTTCCCGGCAGCATCCCAAGAATTTTTCCAAATTGCAAAATCGCCATCCAGATTGACGTAATCTTTGGTTGCGGAAATTTCACGGTCAAATGCGTTTGCCGTTACCTTTAATTCAGGATTTTCTTTAAATCGTCTTGCAGTTTCTTTTATGGTTGCAAAAGCTTCGGGTAAAATCTTATTAAGTACTTCTTCGGTTACTTGTTTTGATTGTTCCTTCAAGGAATCTATCTGCGTATAAATATCTTCCTTTTTGTCGATATCTTCAGTTGAATCCACTTCTTTCTGAAGTTGTTCCGATTGATTTTTAATATCTTTTAAAGCTTCGGAAAGTTGATTTTTAAAATAAGCAGTTTTTCCTCGAAGTTCATCAAGGGATAATTTTTCGTATTCTGAAGAGAGCGCAACAATTTGTTGGACTATGGGTTGTAAAGCGCCAACATCTTTTTTGGATTTGTCGCCCACAAAAACTTTTAATACTGAATCTAAAAAACTCATCTGTTTTTATTTAAATACGCCATTTATCATAAAAAAAAGTCTCTGATCGAGACTTTTTACTGTGCGCATGTTTTATTAATATTCATCCTCATTCCAAAGGTAATCTTCGTCTGTTGGATAATCCGGCCAAATTTCTTCAATAGAATCATACGAATCTCCCTCATCCTCAATAGCTTGAAGGTTTTCTACAACCTCAAGTGGAGCTCCGGTCCTGATCGCATAATCAATTAACTCATCTTTAGTTGCCGGCCAAGGTGCATCACTTAAATAGGATGCTAATTCTAATGTCCAATACATTGGTTAACTGGTTTTAGTTTTTCGCAAAAATAAATTTTTTGTTTTAATAGCAAAGGAAAAAAGCAATTATTTATCATTAATTTAAAGAACGTTCTATAATTTCTTTATCAATTGAAGCATTGACAGCTTTTTAATAAACAATTATACCTTAGTTATTATCTTTTCTTGGGGTCCATTTTACTTCATCAACCCGCAGGTCAAAAGACAATTTTCGTGCCAGTACAAAAAGATAATCCGAGAGTCTGTTTAGGTACATTAAAATTTGATCATCAAAAGGTTCAATATCGTAAAGTGCTGTTACTAAGCGCTCTGCTCGTCGGCAAACACATCTTGCAATATGACAATATGACACGGTCGGATGTCCACCGGGAAGAATAAAATTGGTCATTTCGGGAAGATTTTCGTTCATCTTGTCCATTTCGGTTTCCAATAATTCTATGTCTTCCGAGGAGATTTTTGGAATCTTTAATCGTTCCTCTCCGCTTTTCAGAAATTCTTTTTTTGGTTCTGTCGCCAACATTGAGCCAATTGTAAAAAGCCGATCTTGAATTCGTATCAAAACTTCATAAGATTGTTGATCTATTTTTTGATCCCTCAGCATCCCAATATTTGCGTTCAATTCATCAACTGTTCCGTAGCTTTCTATTCTTATATGATGCTTGGGAACACGGGTTCCGGCAAAGAGGGAAGTGGTTCCTTTGTCGCCTGTTTTGGTATATATTTTCATGGAATTTTGATTTAGAAAAATGCAGTTCTTCTTTCCGCTAAGGTATTTAAACGCGTTTTAAAATCAAATAAAATGAGTAAGGGAAAAAGAGGGAAACTAAAATGAATTGGGTTTAACTCTGATTTTTCTTTTCGTAGAAATTCTTTCTAAAATTGCCTTTGTTTTTTTGTTTCTTCTTTATTCGGGTTTTATTCCACAGAACAACAATGGCCAAAGCGACAATGATAATGATATAAATCCAGGTTTCGCTATCCAGACATTCCATTACAGTTGGTTTACCCTTGGTTCATTCCGAACGTCGCTTTCAATCATACCGTCCCGAAGTCGAACAACCCTATGAGCGTGCTGTGCGATATCTTCTTCATGCGTAACAAGAATCACTGTGTTTCCACGTGAATGGATTTCATCAAATAAATTCATTATTTCAACAGAAGTTTTTGAATCCAGGTTTCCTGTTGGTTCATCTGCCAAAATTATGGAAGGATTGTTTACCAAGGCGCGCCCAACGGCAACTCTTTGTCTTTGTCCACCGGACAGTTGATTGGGTTTGTGGTCCATTCTATCTGCCAAACCTACATCTGTCAAAACTTTTTTTGCTCTTTCAGTTCTGGCACTTTTGCTGGCACCGGCATAAACCATGGGCAAAGCTACATTATCCAACGCGGTGGTCCTGGGCAACAAATTAAAAGTTTGAAAAACGAAACCTATTTCTTTATTTCTGATTTCTGCCAGTTCATCATCACTCATCTGACTGACATCCTTTCCGTTTAAAACATAAGAACCGGAAGTCGGCGTATCCAAACAACCCAATAAATTCATTAAAGTCGATTTGCCGGAACCGGAAGGTCCCATAAAAGCAACATATTCCCCACGTTTGATATCTAAATCTATTCCTTTTAAAACTTTTACGGTTTCTTGTCCCAATGCAAAATCCCTCGTGATTTTCCTGATTTCAATAACGTTGCTCATGCTTTTTTATGCTGAATTTATTTCGGATATACGACGTAAATATAAGGTTCTTGTTACAATCTAATCGTAAAATGTTCTTTTGCCTGTTCTTTTCTGAAAAAAACAATTCCCCAGAAAAAAGTATCGATACTGACGGTCACCTTTGGGTTGTTTTTAATTTCTTCCCAAGCTTCTTCCATGGCATCCGACCAATGAATGTCGTCAAAAATGAAAACCGAATCATTATGGACCGTTGGAAGTAATTCTTCAAAATATTTTAAAGTCGCGGCTTTGTCATGATTTCCGTCAAAATATATCAGATCCCATTTTTCTTTGACCATATTGGGAAGTAAATCGTCAAAATTTCCTATTTCAAGATCGATATTTTTCAAATTGAAAAAATCGAAGTTTTCCTGCGCAACAGATGCGGTTTCAGGACAACCTTCCAAAGTTGTGACATGTACATTATTTCCCGCTGCCATTGCTGCGGTTCCCATTCCAACCGAAGTGCCGAGTTCGAGCGCGTTTTCTATATTTAAAAATGGAATCATTTTGTTAAGAATCTGACTCCTTTTTAAACTGATTCCTGCATTTTTGGCAACCGCACTTATTTTGCGCTCATTGGAAGAAAAAACCCTGCTTCCAGCACCAAAATCGGATACCTTTATTGTCTTTTGATTTTTAAAAAGTCGGCGCCTGTAATTTTTTATAATTAAAAATGAAGGATGTTTTTTTCTCGTGTAAAAACATTTGGTGACCAAATCGAAAACAAAAGGAGAATGAACGCCATGTTGATTGGTTGATCTCCAAAGGAACTTGATATAGGCTTTTAA
>DASSWB010000080.1:0-22363 GCA_035705495.1 Salinimicrobium sp.
GATCCTACGTCGCCTTGCAATAAACGGTTCATTTGTGCCCCACTTCCCAAATCATTTCTGATTTCTTTGATGACACGTTTTTGTGCATCGGTCAAATCGAAAGGTAAATGATTGCTGTAAAATTCATTGAACAATTCTCCAACCTGATCAAAAGTGTAACCTTTTATTTTTTGCTTTCGGATCAGATTTTTAATGATCAATTGCAACTGTACATAAAAAAGTTCCTCGAATTTGAGTCGGAATTGTGCTTTTGCCAATAATTCATGGCTTTTCGGAAAATGAATATTAAAAAGTGCGTCTGCTTTTGGGATCAATTTTAAATCCTGCAACAATTCCGCAGAAAGCGTTTCCAAAAATCTTCCCTGCGTTTCAATAAAAAGCTGCTGCATCAGTTTATTGACCGCGCGATTGGTCATTCCTTTGTTCGACATTTTTTCCGAAGAAGGATAAACCGGTTGCATGGCCGTCCGAAGATCTTTTTTGTAGTCTTCCAAAAGTTCCATTTCCGGATGTGGCATACTGAAAACGCCGTTAAACCAATTTACTTTACCAAAAATCACATAGGGAACATTGATTTTGATACTGTCTTTGATCCATTTTTGTCCGCGGAACCAAACCAATTCCATTTGTCCGGTTTCATCAACAAAATGTGCCACCAATCTTTTTCCGCGTTTCTGGTCCACCATTTTTAAATGAACCACCTTTCCAATAATTTGTACTTCCGCCGAATTCTGAACCAGATTTTTTATTTTGAAAAATCCAGTACGATCAATATATCTGTTCGGGAAAAAATTGACAAGATCTTGAAATGTAGCAATTCCCATTTCTTTCCGAAGCAATTCAGCCCGACTGGGACCCACGCCTTTTAGATACTCAATCGGAGTTTGAAGCACATTTGAATTCATGGAAACGAAGATAGAATATTCAGTTTATAAGGAAAAGAATGATAAAAAGTATTTATGGTTCTTTATGGCATTGGGTTAGATTAATTAAACTTGCGTCAAAATGAATTCAATATTTTTTAAGTTAAAAAAAGAACCAAGAGAATCAAAAGCGGTAAAATGCGTTAATTTGTACAACTATTCGTTTTTAAGCCGAAATATGAAGCAAATTTTTTACTTGATTTTTCTCCTGTTGCCAGGTTTGAGTTGTACCGCGCAACAAACTGATTTTATCGATTTTAAAAATGTCAATGCTGAAATATCCATTTTTCCACATCAAAAAAGCGTCGAAGGAGCCGTTACCTATAAATTCAGCTTGCTTAGAGCCGTAGATTCCGTTTTTATTGATGCTAAAAATATGGAATTCAGTAATGTTGAGTTAAATGGCAAGAAAATAAAGCATCGCGTTACCACGGACAAACTCTGGTTGTTTTTAAATTCTAAAAATCCAGGAAATTATATTCTGAATTTAGACTACAAAGCCAGCCCGAAACAAGCCATGTATTTTGTGGGTTGGGATTATATGGATAAGGTCAATCCGCAGGTGTGGACACAAGGGCAGGGGAGATATACTTCACACTGGCTTCCAAGTTTTGATGATTATCGGGAAAAGGCAATTTTTAATTTGACGATCGACTTTCCAAAGGACTATACGGTTATTTCAAATGGAGTACTGAAGAAAAGACTTGTCATTAACGACAGTCTTAACAGATGGTTTTTTGATATGAAAAAACCGATGAGCAGCTATTTGGTTGCTATTGCAGCGGGAAAATATCAATATCAAGAGATTAAAGCAAAAAGTGGGATTTCGGTTTATAATTTTTATGAACCCGATGCGGCTAACAAAGTTGAACCTACTTATAGGCATACCAAAGAAATTTTTGATTTTTTGGAAAAGGAAATTGAGGTTCCTTATCCCTGGCAAAATTACAAACAAGTTCCTGTCCAAGATTTTATTTTTGCCGGAATGGAAAACACAGGATTGACCATTTTTTCAGATTTATATATGATTGATTCCATTGGATTTGTAGATCGGAATTACGTTATGGTCAATGCACATGAACTTGCACATCAGTGGTTTGGGGATATGGTAACAGCAAAAAATGATTCGCACCACTGGCTTCAAGAAGGTTTTGCCACGTATTATGCGCTTTTGGCGGAAAGAGAAATTTTTGGGGAGGATTATTATTACTGGAAACTTTATGAGAGCGCGACAAGATTGAAAAACAGAAGTGATTTGGGAGAAGGGGAAGCAGTTCTTAGTGATAAATCCAACTCGTTGACCTACTATCAAAAAGGTTCTTGGGTGCTGCATATGTTAAGAGAAAAAATAGGTGACGAAGCCTTTAAATCTGCCGTACAAAATTATTTAAACAAATACGCTTATAAGAATGCGACCACTGAAAATTTTCTAAATGAAGTGGAACAGAGCAGTCAAATGAATATAAATGGATTTGTGGAAGAATGGTTAGAGGGTACGTCTTTTCCAGAAGAAGCAGCTTTTTCATCTCTGAAAAAATCCAAATTCATGCGTGAATATTTGGAACTTTCGACACTAAGGGAACTGCCTCTCGAAGAGAAATTTCAAGAATTAAATAATGCATTGGATGATTCGGCAAACTTCTACATTGGGCAAGAAGTCGTAAGCCAATTGTCGGTTCTTAATTCAGAAAAAGCACTTTTCTTGTATAAAAAAGCTTTGAAAACAAACAACACTCTGATAAGACAAGCTGTTGCTATGGGATTAAAAAAAATCCCTTTCGAGTTAAAGCAGGAATACGAAACACTCCTCCAGGACAAATCCTATGTTACACAAGAAGCGACTCTTTTTAACCTTTGGAGAAATTTTCCTGAGAATAGGATAACCTATTTGAATGACACAAAGAATTTAGTCGGATTTAACGATAAAAACCTAAGAACTTTGTGGCTGACTTTGCACTTGGCGACTCCAGATTATAGTCCGAATGAGAAATCATCTATTTTTGAAGAACTCACTGAGTATTCCGCGCCATATCATCCTCATCAGTTGAGGGTAAATGCCTTTTCCTATCTTTTCGAACTTAATCAATTCGATCAAAAAAGTCTTAAGAATTTAATAGAAGCATGTGTGCACCAAGTTTCTAGATTTCAGATGTTTGCGAGACAGATTTTTGATGAATTAATGCAAAGAGAAGGATATCCCGAAAAATTTGTAGTTTTAATGGATGAACTTCCACCTAAACAACGGGAATTTCTGAAGCAAAAATTGAAATAATGCGTGCATTGGTAATTTCGGGCGGGGGCAGCAAAGGAGCATTTGCTGGCGGAGTAGCCCAATATTTAATAGAAGAGGAAGGACATCAATATGATCTTTATTTGGGTACTTCAACCGGAAGTTTGTTAATTCCTCATTTGGCAGAAGGAAATATCAAAAAGATCTATGATATCTACACCAATGTTACACAAAGGAAAATTTTTAATATAAATCCCTTTGTTCTCAAACACAAGGAGGGAAGGGAATACGTTTCCATTAACTACTTCAACATGTTACTGCAATTCGTGAAAAAGAAAAGGACTTTTGGTGAAAGCAATAATTTACGAAAACACATCAAGAGACATTTTTCGGCAGCAAATTTTGAAGCTGTAAAATCAAAAGCCAAAGATGTTGTTGTCACTGTAAGTAATCTCTCGAAAAATAGGGTTGAATATAAATCCATACAAGAATGTTCATATGAAGATTTTTGCGATTGGGTTTGGATTAGTTGCAACTACATTCCTTTTATGTCATTGGCCACCAAAAATGGTTGTGAATACGCCGATGGCGGTTTAGGTTGTGTGGTTCCTATTAGGGAAGCAATAAAAAGAGGCGCTACAAAAGTGGATGCAATTATTTTGGAAGCCGAAAATCCTGAAGTAAACAATGTGCTTGGAAAAAATCCATTTTCCTTAATGATAAATCTTTTTTCTTTTCTGCTGGATCAAGTCGAGTTTCATGATGTTGTTGAAGGTAAATTGGCGGCATTGAACAAAGAAGTTTCTTTAAACACCTACTACACACCCACAAAATTGACAGAAAATTCTCTGGTCTTTAACAAAAAGGACATGAAAGAGTGGTGGGAGCAAGGTTTTGAATATGCACGCGAAAAAGCCAGAATAGACAGGGTGGAAGTGTTAAAACGAATGGATACTTCGGCTTGATTAAAACAATTCACGAACCTCTTTTTTCACAAAAGCGAGTCCCGTTTCACTAGGAGGATGGTTGTCAAAAAGATCGGTTAAAATTACTTCCCTTAATTTATTCGAGTTCTCAATTTTATCACTCATATTAGTCCTTCTGATAATCGAAATAGTAGCATTTTTTGAAGCTCTCACCGCATTCCAACATTGATCGCTCACATAAATTTGTTGGGCCAAATTGTGTTCAAACTCCTGCTCGATATGCCGGATTAAGAGTCGTTCATAATCTTCTTTATTTGAAGACACAGGGTTTACCCTCAATAAAAGATTGCCTGGGGATATTCTTTCCAAAAATAAGGATAATCGTTCGTAGGCTTGTAGTCTTAAAGGCAAAGACTGCTTCTGATTTTCTTTATGAAGGATAAATCTTCTTCTTTTTTCTTCATTTGAAGTATGAAGGCTAAAAAAATAATATGAAACCAAACCAACCACAATTGCTGGTAGGAGATAAAAAAATAATTGTAAAAAATCGTTTTCCATAGGTTAATCGTCAGATACTGAGGTTTCCTCGGTTTCTACTTCTTTCACTTCGGCTTTTTCACCTTTAGCTCGAGGACCGCCTAAATGTGGGCATTCCTGAAGGGTTTTTACCGAGTCGAAAGGTACTTTTTCTTTCTCATATCCAAAAGTTTTTTCTAGGGATTGGGCCAAAATATGATCACTTGAATTGATTTCGACATCTGTCATGGTAAATTGGCATGGATGTTCATACCCACATGCATGAGTGATTTCCATTAATTCTTTTTTAAAATTGGTAAAATAAAAATTGACTCGTTCGGATTTGTCTTTTATATTAATACCTCTTTGAAGCCATTTATTTTGAGTAGCGATTCCCGCCGGACAAGTATTTGTATGGCAAGATTGCGCTTGAATGCATCCAATACTTAACATTGCTTCCCTTGCCACGTTGATTAAATCTGCGCCCATAGCGAATGCCATGGCTGCTTTTGCAGGAAAACCTAATTTTCCACTAGCGATAAAGACAATTCTTTCGACCAATCCTTTTTCCAAGAATAATTTATAAATATCAGTAAAACCGTAAATAAAAGGAAGTGCAACATGATCAGCAAAACTCGGCGGAGCTGCACCAGTTCCTCCTTCGCCACCATCAATAGAAATAAAATCCGGACCTCTATTTGTTCTTTTCATGACATCTGCCAGTTCTATCCATTGACTCAGTTTGCCAATTGCTGCTTTTATTCCAACAGGAATCCCGGTCGCATTTGCAACAGCTTCGATGAAATCGACCATTTCTTCAGTATTGGAAAAAGCAGTATGTGTCGCTGGGGAAAGTACATCCTTTCCTAGAGGGACATGACGTATCCTAGCAATTTCCGGGGTGATTTTGGATGCGGGCAGGACACCACCTTTTCCAGGTTTCGCACCTTGGGAAAGTTTAATTTCAATGGCCCGTATTTGTGGATTGTCTTTTACCATTGCGACCATTTTTTCCATTGAAAATAATCCGTTTTCATCCCTTACGCCAAAATATGCTGTACCCATCTGAAATACCACATCGGCTCCTTTTTTATGATAATCAGAAATTCCGCCTTCACCCGTATTGTGGTATGCATAAGCTTTTTTGCAACCTTCGTTAATAGATTCTATTGCCCTTGCTGATAAAGAACCAAAACTCATTGCAGAAACATTGATTACAGATGCAGGTCGGTAAGGTCTTCTTCTTTTGTTGTAGGATCCCATCACTTTTGCACATGCCACAAAATTTGGATCTTCTTTATTGGGATGTCCTGGAGGTAGGGAAAACGGAAACATTGCATGATTCAAAAAAATATAATTGACTTCGTAAATGTCTTGGTCTGTTCCAAACCCTTCATAGTTGTTTTGGTTTTTTGCCGATGCATAAATCCATCCTCTTTCTACCCGATTAAATGGGCGCTCTTCCCTATTTCCCGCAACTATATATTGACGTATTTCAGGCCCAATACTTTCCAGAAAATATCTCAAATGTCCCACCACCGGGAAATTATGTAGAATAATGTGTTTTTTATTTATTAAAACGTCATAGATAGCAACTGACACAATAAAAATAAGAACCCAACCCCACCAAGGAATGGAGGCAAGAATATCAACAAAGGAATTCATTTTTTCAATTTAAAAAAAGTTTCTTTCCAAGTTATATTATTTATGGCAGGAAATGAAAACTTTTAACGATTTATAACAAATTTGCTGATGTAAACGCTCCTGTTTTTTAGCTTGATTATATATGATTTTGCATCAATTTTAGTTATTTTCACGGCTCAAAAGAAGGATTGATTTGGATTCATATTTAGCTGAACTTAACGAAGCTCAAAGAGCACCCGTATTACAAAAAGACGGGCCAATGATAATAATTGCTGGGGCAGGATCTGGAAAAACCCGTGTGCTTACTTATAGAATTGCGTATTTAATGAAGAAAGGCGTGGATCCGTTCAATATCCTAGCGCTTACTTTTACCAACAAGGCCGCAAAAGAAATGAAAAAGCGAATTGCGCAGATTGTTGGCAATAGCGAAGCGAAGAATTTGTGGATGGGGACGTTTCATTCGGTTTTTGCGCGAATTCTACGCCATGAAGCGGATAAACTTGGTTACCCTTCAAATTTCACTATTTACGATACTCAAGATTCGCAACGATTAATTGCTTCCATCATAAAAGAAATGGGACTGGACAAAGATATATACAAATATAAACAGGTCTATTCACGGATTTCATCCTATAAAAACAGCTTGATTACGGTTCGTGCATATTTTCAGAATCAGGAATTGCAAGAGTCTGATGCCATGTCCAAAAAACCTAGATTGGGCGAGATTTACAAAAATTATGTGGATCGTTGTTTTAAAGCCGGTGCAATGGATTTTGATGATTTGTTGTTGAAAACCAATGAACTTTTAAACAGGTTTCCAGAAGTGCTGGCCAAATACCAAGCCCGATTCAAATATATTATGGTTGATGAGTATCAAGATACAAATCATAGTCAGTATTTAATTGTAAGGGCCTTGAGTGATAGGTTTCAAAATATTTGTGTGGTTGGGGATGATGCGCAAAGTATCTATGCTTTTAGAGGTGCGAACATTAATAACATTTTGAATTTTCAGAAAGATTATGAAAATGTTGCGACTTTCAGGCTAGAACAAAATTATCGTTCTACCAAAAATATTGTTCTTGCCGCCAACAGTGTCATCGAAAAAAACAAAGAACGACTGGACAAAGTGGTGTGGACCGCAAATGACGAGGGCCCTAAAATTATTGTCAACAGGCTGATCAACGATGGGGAAGAGGGTAGGTTCGTAGCGAGTTCGATATTTGAAAATCAGATGCAAAATCAACTTCGGAATTCTGATTTTGCCATTTTGTATAGAACCAATGCCCAAAGTAGGGCCATAGAGGATGCGCTTCGGAAGAAGGATATTAAATACCGCATTTACGGCGGATTGTCTTTTTACCAACGGAAAGAAATCAAAGATGTGCTTGCCTATTTGCGACTTTTGATTAATCCCAAGGATGAAGAAGCGTTATTCCGAGTCATTAATTATCCGTCAAGAGGAATTGGTCAAACTACCTTGGATAAATTACGGATTGCTGCAAATCAATATGATAAAACCGTTTTTGAAATTATTGAAAATATTGATTTTTTAAATTTAAAAATCAACTCCGGAACCAAGAGCAAATTGACCAATTTTGTCAATATGATGAAGAGCTTCAATATTCTTGCTGAAAATGCCGATGCTTTTACTGTGGCCGACACGGTGGCCAAAAAAACAGGTTTGGTTCAAGAATTGAAAAAAGATGGTACTCCGGAAGGAGTTGCGAGAATTGAGAATATCGAAGAATTGCTGAATGGGATCAAGGATTTTGTGGAAGGACAAAAAGAGTTGGCGGAAACCACAGGATCATTGGCTGAATTTCTTGAAGATGTTGCGCTCGCAACCGATATGGATAAAGACGTTGGAGACGATGATCGAGTCGCTTTAATGACGATTCACATGGCGAAAGGTTTGGAATTTCCAATTGTTTATATCGTAGGAATGGAGGAAGATCTTTTTCCAAGTGCCATGAGCATGAATACTAGAACCGAACTTGAAGAAGAAAGGAGATTGTTCTATGTGGCACTTACCAGAGCCGAAAAACAAGCGTATCTCACCTATACACAATCTCGTTATCGTTGGGGAAAATTAATTGATGCAGAACCAAGCAGGTTTATTGAAGAAATTGAAGATGAATACTTGGATTTCATGGTGCCGCAAGATGCTTACAAGTATAAATCATTGATTGATACCGATATTTTCGGAGAAGTTGACAAATCAAAATTAAGACAACAAAAACCAGTGAACGGGAATCCGCCCGTAGGAAATAAACCTACTGAAAATCAATTGCGAAAATTGAGAAAGTTACGCCCGGAATCGTCATCTGTTGCTCCTGCTGAACCCTTGGATAAAAATATTCAACCAGGAAGAATTGTTGAGCATTTACGATTTGGTAAAGGAACAATTTTAAAATTGGAAGGCGTGGGACAAGATAAAAAAGCGGAAATCGATTTTGAAAATGGAGGAATTAAAAAACTACTTCTTCGTTTTGCAAAATTGAAGATGCTTGATTAAATTAAATATTATCTTATATTTTTAAAACCAAAAAAGCTCCACATCGTGGAGCTTTTTTAATAATAGAATTTGAAGATTATCTTCTTCTTTCTTTGATACGTGCTTTCTTACCAGTAAGTTCTCTAAAGTAATAGATACGAGCTCTACGAACTTTACCACGCTTGTTAATTTCAATTTTTTGAAGTGCAGGTAAATTCAATGGGAAAATACGCTCTACACCTACAGTACCACTCATTTTTCTAATTGTGAAAGTTTGAGAAGAACCTGTTCCTTTCTTTTGGATTACAACACCTCTAAAAAACTGGGTACGTGTTTTTGCACCTTCGCTAATTTCGTAATACACAGTAATTGTATCCCCGGCGAAAAATTCCGGAAATTCCTTCTTTGTAACAAATTCGTCTTGTACAAATTTAATTAAAGATTCCATAGTTAATGGTTTATAAATGAGGCTAAAGCAACATTCGCGACTCTCGCCAGAGGTTGGTTTAGAACGGTTGCAAAATTAAATAAAAAACCTTAGTAAGCAACAATAATCATTAATTTTCTTCCAATAAATCCGGTCGTAATTTTTTTGTTCTTGAAAAAGCTTCTTTCTCCCGCCATTCTTCAATCTTCGGAAAATTTCCCGATGTCAATATTTCTGGTACTTTCCATCCTTTATAATCTGCTGGACGCGTATAAACAGGAGGCGCCAGAAGATTATCCTGAAATGAATCGGTTAAAGCGGAAGTTTCATTTCCCAAAACTCCTGGAATCAATCGGATAACCGCATCACATAAAATAGCAGCACCAAGTTCTCCTCCAGACAAAACATAATCCCCAACTGATATTTCCCTGGTGATAAAATGATCCCGAACCCTTTGATCTACTCCTTTATAATGTCCGCAGAGAATAATGATATTTTCCAACAGGGAAATTTGATTTGCCATTTTCTGATTCAATGTTGCACCATCGGGAGTCATATATATAATTTCATCGTAATCCCGTTCAGCTTTTAATTTGCCGATACATTTATCAATAGGCTCAATCATCATGACCATACCAGCTCCACCACCAAATTGATAGTCATCAATTTGCTTGTAATTGTCGGTTACATAATCCCGAAGATTATGTAAATGAACTTCCACCAATCCTTTTTCTATTGATCGTTTTAGAATAGAAGCTTCAAAAGGACTTTTCAGAATATCTGGAACAACAGTTATTATATCTATTCTCATCTAAAAGATTTTTGCAAAGATGCATAAAATTAGGAAAGCCAAACTTTTATGAATTCCTAAAACAAAAAAAAATCCACCTTCTGAAGGTGGATTTTCTAAAGTGAAAAAATATTAGTAATAGCTATAACGTCTTACTTGCGCAACGTATTTCGCCAATCTTATAACTTGGTTGCTGTAGCCGTATTCATTATCATACCATACATATAATACGATGCTTTTTCCATCTCCGGAAACAATTGTTGCCTTACTGTCATAAATTGCAGGTTGTGCACAACCAACAATATCACTGGAAACTAACTCATTGTCCAAGGAATATTTAATTTGCTCTACAAGATTTCCTTCAAGAGCATATTTTTTCATAATCTCGTTCACTTCTTCAATAGAAGTATTTTTTTCGATATTCAAATTCAAAATTGCCAATGATCCGTTCGGAACCGGAACACGAATCGCGTTCGAAGTCAATTTTCCGGAAAGACCCGGTAATGCTTTTGCAACTGCTTGCCCTGCACCCGTTTCCGTAATAACCATGTTTAAAGCTGCTGCACGTCCGCGTCTATATTTGCTGTGCATATTATCAACTAAATTCTGATCGTTTGTATAAGCGTGAATTGTTTCCAAGTGACCAGAAATTATTCCCAATGAATCTTCAACCGCCTTAAGAACAGGGGTAATAGCATTGGTGGTACACGATGCAGCCGAGAAGATAGAAACTTCTTCCGGATTGTAATCTTTATGATTTACACCGTGAACAATATTTGGAACTCCTTTTCCTGGTGCTGTCAGAAGTACTTTGCTTGCACCTTTAGATGTTAAATGTCTGCTCAAAGCTTCATGATCTCTAAAAGCTCCTGTATTATCTATTACCAAAGCATCTTCTATTCCATAAGCAGTATAGTCAATTTCCTCTGGTCCGTTTGCGGAAATCATATGAACCGTTGTTCCGTTTACGATTAAAGCCGAATTTTCTTCATCTATAGAAACGGTTCCAGAAAAATCACCATGTACCGAATCACTTTTTAAAAGAGATGCCCTTTTTTCTAAAACGCTGGAATCAACTTTTCCTCTTGTCACTACGGCTCGCAACCTTAACTGGCTTCCTTTTCCGGTTCTTGCCATTAATTCCCTTGCCAAAAGTCGACCAATTCTACCAAATCCGTATAATACGACGTCCTTGGGTTTTAACTCTTTATAATCTTTTGCTCCTTTTAGTTTATCAGAAACAAACGCCAAAGCGTCATTATATTTATCGTCTTCTAAATGAAATTCGTAGGTAAGTTTTCCAATATCGAGTTTTGCCGGTGGAAAATCCAATGTTTTTATAGCCTGCGCAATTTCGACAGAATCAAAAATTGAAATCGGTTTTTGCACAAATTTTCCAGCATATTCGTGAAGGTCAAGAATATCACTAACATTTCTGTTGATTAATTGGTTTCGGAAAAGAACCAATTCTATGGATTTGTCATACCACAAATCACTGATAATTTTAATAAATTCTACCGTGGCTCTTCTACGATCGGCCTGGAAAGCAAGTTCTTTTTCGTAAACTTCGTTAAAACTCATTTGGACAAGATTAGATTGCGTTAAAATTTGCTGCAAAAGTAAAGATTTCCTTCCTTTATTAAAAATCTTCTTCTTTTAAAAAATATTTAAAAGCAAAAAATCATTTCCCGTAAATTTTACGAAAAATGATTTTTTAAAGCTGAAAAGAACAATTATCGGAAAATATATCGTTGTTTTTCTCCTCCCGGACCGGCAAAAGTAACAGCTAAGGGTTCGTTAGGATTTTTAGAAGTCATTATTCGTTCTACATCGCTCACATTTTTCACTTTAAAATTATCTATTTCCGTGATGATAATGCCTTCCAAATTTTCTGCCCTCATACTGGAATTAAGACTTCTGGTTATCTTGACCCCATGTGTTATATTGAATTTTTTTAAATCTGCTTCGGAAGCATTTGCCACTTCAAGTCCGATGGATTTGATCTTGTAGGTTTCATATTTCTCCAATTTTACCTCCACTTCAAACTCGTTGTTATTTCTACTATAAACAACGGTGACAATATCATTCGGTCTTTTTGAATTGATATAACCTGACAGATCGGAGAATTTTTTGATCTGAACGTTGTCTATTCTTTTTATCACATCACCTGCACGAATTCCAGCTTTTCCGGCGCCACTTTCTCTATCTACGTCTGCAACATAAACCCCCTGAAAGTCGGTTAATCCTTGTTCCTTGGCAATTTTTGAATCTATGTTACCGCCAGTTATTCCTAAAATTCCTTTTTGAACATTTCCGAATTCAATAATATCTTCAACAACTTTTCTGACAATATTAGAGGGCACAGCAAAAGAATACCCAACATAACTACCGGTTTGAGAAGTAATTGCTGTATTGATACCAACAAGTTCGCCACGGGTATTCACCAAAGCACCACCACTATTTCCTGGGTTGATAGCTGCATCGGTTTGAATGAAAGATTGAACATTGTTGTCAAACTCATTCAAATCCCTCGCTTTTGCACTTATAATTCCTGCTGTTACCGTTGATGTAAGGTTAAAAGGGTTTCCCACAGCCAAAACCCATTCGCCGATTTCAACATTATTTGAATTTCCGAAGGGAACATAATCCAAATTATCGACATCTATTTTTATGAGCGCAATGTCAGAAATAGGATCGGTGCCCACAACTTCAGCGGTATAGGTTTCGTTGTTGTTCAAAGTGACTTCGATTTCACTGGCATTAAAAATAACATGGTTATTGGTTACAATATAACCATCGGGAGTAATAATGACTCCGCTACCAGTTCCCTGCAATGCTTTTCCTCCACGAATACCATAAAGAAATTCAGTAATATTTTGTGGCTGATCATGAATGGCAACATTTTTAACATGAACCACAGCGTGCACTGTGTTTTCTGCCGCTTCCGTAAAATCTAAAGGTTCTCCTGAGGTTAAATTTGTGGACGTGTAATTGGTAGGAATGAAATTGGTCGAATAATTGCTGTTTTCGCTTAAAATTGGTTCTTCGGTAAAAAATAGTTTATAAGAACCCAATGTAATTATTCCACCTAAAATAGATACAAAGACAAGAAGTACGAAATTTTTCATTTTCAAAAAAGGGTTTTAATTAAACAATATTTTGTGATTATTCTATCTGTTCCTATAAAAGGTAAATAGCTGTAATTATTATATATTTGGCCTTCAAATTTATGCATGGAACTAAAATTTTTCAAATATCAAGGCGCGGGCAACGATTTTATTATGATCGATAACCGGAGTGAAATTTTCCCCAAAAAACATACCAATCTTATTGCACAATTGTGTGATCGAAGGTTTGGCATAGGTGCTGACGGATTGATATTATTGGAGAATGACGAAATTTCAGATTTTAAAATGCGCTATTATAATTCCGACGGGAATGAAGGTAGTATGTGCGGAAATGGCGCGAGATGTATTGTCTCCTTTGCCAATTTTTTGAATATCATTGGCGACCAGGCAAAATTTTCGGCAATTGATGGAATGCACGAAGGAATTATGGAGGGAAATCTGGTCAGCATTAAAATGAAAGATGTTGACGTTCTCGAAAAACGCGGGAAAAACATAATTGTTCTTGATACGGGATCGCCACATTATGTGTGCTTTACCAATGAAATCGAAAATTTAGATATTAAAAAAGAAGGTTCTTCCATTCGATATGCACCAGAATATTCAAAAGAAGGTATCAATGTAAATTTTGTTGAAGAGAAAGCACCGGGTGTTTTCAGTGTGCGGACCTATGAGCGGGGAGTGGAAAATGAAACTTTGGCTTGCGGAACCGGCGTTACTGCCGTGGCTATTGCGGCAAATGCGACTCTAAGAACCAAAAAGAATGAAATTCTTCTGAAAACACTGGGGGGCGACTTAAATGTTACTTTTTCAAAATCGGAAAAAGGCTTTGAAAATATTTGGCTGAAAGGCCCAGCGGAGCAAGTGTTTGAAGGGAAAATTTTAATCGATAATGAGTAAAGAGAAAATTTTTCTGCGAGCCTTGGAACCGGAAGACTTGGATTTCGTCTATCGGATAGAAAATAATGAAGAATTTTGGGAAGTAAGCGGAACACAATTGCCATTTTCCATGTACAGTATTAAATTATTTATGGAGAATGCACTCCGGGACATTTATGAGGTCAAACAACAGCGTTTTGTGATTGCAAAAAATGAACGGGCAATCGGGTTGATTGATTTATTTGATTTTGACCCCGCAAACCGAAGAACAGGCATTGGCATAATGATTGAAAAGAGAGAAGACAGAGGAAGCGGATATGGCGCCCAAAGTATTGAGCTCATTAAAGAATATGCTTTCCAAAAATTAAATTTGCACCAAATTTATGCGAACGTATCTACTGATAATTCTGCAAGTATCCAATTGTTTGAGAAATCCGGATTTGCTTTTGTCGGCCTGAAAAAAGAGTGGAATTTGGTGAACGGTGTTTATAAAGATGAAGTTACCTACCAGTTAATAAATAAAAATGTACATTAAAAAAATTCTAGTTGCTATTGCTATTCTTGGAACAATTGCAATGGCTATTTTCGCTTATTTCGTTTATACAGCAGTATTTTCCCCAAATACAAAATTCCAAGATGAAAAAGTAAATGTTTATATCCCAACCGATGCGACTTATGTTGAAGTTCGGGAAGAATTACAACCTTTGTTAAATGACCTTGTTTCCTTTGACCGTGTTGCGGAAAAAAAGAGATATATCGGAAATATAAAACCTGGCCATTTTATTCTGCGGAAAGGCATGAACAATAATGAAATTGTGAACACCCTACGTAGTACCAATATTCCAGTTTCCGTAATTTTTAATAATCAGGAAAGGGTGGAAGAATTGGCGGGAAGAATTTCGGAACAGATAGAAGCGGATAGTTTATCGCTCTTAAAAGCAATGAATGATTCCGTGTTTTTGAAGAAGCACAATTTTGATCAAGAAAATAGACTTTCTCTTTTTATCCCTAACAAATATGAGTTCTATTGGAATACTTCTGCAGAAGAATTTGTGGAAAGAATGGCGAAGGAATATGATCGTTTCTGGAATGCGGAAAGAATGCGTAAAGCTAAAAAAATAGGATTGACTCCACAAGAAGTTTCCGTTTTAGCTTCCATCGTACAAAAGGAAACTGCAAAGGTTTCTGAAAGACCAAGAGTGGCAGGTGTTTACATGAACCGATATAACATCGGAATGAAATTAGATGCAGATCCCACAGTAATTTTTGCAGTTAAAAAATCAACCGGCAATTTTGATACAATTATCAAACGTGTTCTGTATAAAGATCTAAAAACCGATTCTCCATACAATACCTATATAAATGCTGGACTTCCTCCAGGCCCGATCGCTATGCCGGATATTTCTTCTATTGATGCGGTATTAAATTATGAAGATCACGACTATTTCTATTTTGTTTCTGATGTACAAAATTTTGGATATCATAAATTTGCCGAGAACTTAAGGCAGCACAACAATAATAAAAAGGAATACGTGGCTTGGCTTCAGGAGAAAAACATTAACAGATAGTTAATTTTTATTGATTCACTTATAATTTTCTGTTAACAGAAATTGTCCGTACTTCTTCATTTGTAATTTTAAGCAAAAATTTTGCTAACTCGTTCATTGAAAACTAATTAAAAACTTAAGTTAAGGTTTTTGGCACGTTTTGTGTAAAATAGAGCACGTGGAGTTTCATTACTCTTAAAATCTGAAAAAGATTTGTTAATAATAACTAAAAATTAAAATTAACTGATGAAGAGATTTATGAAGAAGACAGTTTTTATTTTAGCGATTTTTTCTAGTTTGACAGTATTTTCAAAAACAGAAAATCTTAAATCAACCGAAAGTTTAAAAGAAAACATTTATTACGTGCCAACCCAAGAAGAAGTAGAGTATGTGTATCCGCTTCAAATGTTCAGTCCTTATTTGGGAAGAACTTTTTTAGGATTTAAAGATGCGGTTGCATTGAGTGAGAGTAGTTGTAATTATTTTGTTGTGAACCGTTTGGGATACAAAGGTAGATATCAATTCGGAAATTCTACATTAAAATGGGTTGGTATAACAAATCCCACAAAATTTTTACGGTCTCCGAAATTACAAGAAAGGGCTTTCGAGGCACTGGTAGCAAAAAATAAATTCCTTTTGAGGAACCATTTGGCAAAATTTGAAGGAAAAATAATAGGTGGCGTCAAAATTACTGAATCTGGTTTAATAGCTGCGGCACATTTAGGCGGCGCAGGAAATGTAAAGAAGTTTCTTGATTCAAACGGTAAAAATGTATTTGCAGATGGAAATGGAATAGCGATCACCACTTATATGAAAAAGTTCTCAAATTATGATATTTCAATCATAAATGCAAATAGATTGGCAACAGCAAGATCATAAAAAGCACATAAAGTGCTTGGAAATCAGATTAATATAAATTGTTGTACATTTGCCGAAATTTTTAAGAGAATATATTCTTTTATAAATATTACGATATGATAAAAAAGATTATAAGATTATCATTTTTACCGATTATTGTAGCCTTGGTTTTTCTTAGTTTTTCGACTAAAGATGTAACTATTCCTGAAGAATTCTTGACAAAGGATTCTTCGTTTTTTTATACGGTACCTGAAGCAGACCAGACTTTGGCGCTAACGGAAACACCAACAAAGGTTTCTCCGCTTCTGGGGAAAAATTATATCGGTTTCAAAGAAGCGGTCGGTTTTAAGGAATCGGGAGGGAAATACCGCGTTGTAAACGAATTTGGATATTTGGGCAAATATCAATTTGGGAAAGGAACTTTGGAGTTATTGGGAATTTATAATGTTCAAGAATTTCTAGAAAATCCACACATGCAAGAAGCTGCTTTTTATACCAATGCATCCCGTAACAAATGGATCTTGATTAGAGATATTAAGCGATTTGACGGTAAAGTAATCAATGGTGTGAAAATAACGGAATCGGGAATTATAGCCGCTGCGCATTTAGCGGGTCCGGGAAGCGTTAAAAAATATTTGAGAAGTTGGGGTGCGACTGGTTTTTCCGATGCTTTTGGAACATCAATTGGGCATTACTTCAAGAAATTTAGTGGTTATGATACTTCGTTTATCAAACCAAAGAAAAATCCAAAAGTAGATATTCAAAAACTTAGAAGTCTTTCTGGATCACAAAAATCGTAGGTCTTTTGTGAAGATCAATGGGTGATTTTTTCCATTCACCAATCGTTTTGGTGGCGATAAATTCAGATTTTAAGGTAATATCGCAGGCGACACATAATCGCGTGTTTGTTTGCAGGTTTTGAATTAAATCTTCCATCATTTTATTGTTTCTGTATGGTGTTTCAATAAATGCCTGTGTCTGATTTTTTTCAGAAGATAATTTTTCCAAAAGACGAATTTCCTGCTTTCGTTCGTGTTTTTCGATGGGTAAATAGCCGTTAAAAGCGAAACTCTGACCATTCATTCCACTGGCCATTAGAGCCAACAAAATTGAAGATGGTCCGACCAAAGGAACGACTTGTATTCCTTCATTGTGTGCAATTTTCACTATTTCAGCGCCGGGATCAGCAATTCCTGGGCAACCTGCTTCACTTAAGAGGCCAATATTAGTTCCATTCTTGCACTCATTTAAATATGAAGGAATCTCAGAAGGGTCTGTGTGCTTGTTTAGTAAAAGTAAATTGAGAGATGCTTGATCTTTTGTCGGTACTACAGCTTTTATGAATTTTCTTGCTGTTTTATCATTTTCGACTATAAAATTGCGGGTTTCCGCAATAATTTGAGCAATCGTGGCTGGCAATACTTCATAAATCGAATTTTCCCCCAAAAAGGAAGGAATCAAAAATAATTTTCCCGAATATTTAAAAGAGTGGCTCATTTGGAGTTCTGTTCCGCTTCAATTTTTTGAGCGATTATTTCACAAGCTTCGTCCAACATCTGATAAACATTTTCAAATCCGTGGTCTCCTCCATAATAAGGGTCTGGAACTTCAACATTTTCATTTGGAAAAAGTTCATTTAAAATCAACTTCACCTTCGCTTTATCTTCTTCCGAACGCGCCAAATCAATAACATCTTTGTAGTTTGAAAGATCCATGACGTAAATGTGGTCAAATTCGTCGAAATCACCGACTTTAAATTGTCGGCCTCTTTGTTGCGAGATATCCAGTTTATACTTGTTGGCAACGGAAACCGATCTTTTATCGGGAGCATTATCTACATGATAATCACTGGTGCCAGCGGAATCAACAAATACTTTTTTGGGATCTACTTTGGATTTGAGAATACCTTCGGCTAGAGGTGATCTGCAGATATTTCCCAGACACACCATTAGAACTTTGGTTTTCATAAATGAAAAATTTAGATAGTCAATTTCTTGCTGAGGTCTTCAACAAACTTTTTAAATTGCTTGTCAGTGGAGGCTAAATTGTCAACGGTTTTACACGCATGAAGAACAGTCGCATGGTCACGTTTTCCAATTTGTGAACCAATACTTGCCAATGAAGCTTTGGTATATTTTTTAGCAAAAAACATGGCCAATTGCCTCGCTTGAACAATATGTCTTTTTCTTGTTTTGGATTGTAAAGTTTCCACATCCATCTGGAAATAATCGCTCACAACCTTTTGTATGTAATCTATGGAAACTTCCTTTTTGGTGTTTTTTACATAATTGTCGACGATACAAGTCGCCAATTCAAGGGTAATGTCTTGTTTATTGAAAGAAGAATGCGCAATTAATGAAATGATTGCTCCTTCCAATTCCCTGATATTCGTCTTGATGTTATTCGCCAAAAACTCAACAATATCTTCTGGCATTTCAACCCCATCCCGATACAATTTGTTTTTTATAATGGAAATACGGGTTTCAAAATCAGGATTTTGCAATTCTGCCGAAAGACCCCATTTGAATCTTGACAATAGGCGTTGCTCAATATCCTGCATATCTACAGGTGCTTTGTCACTTGTGAGAATAACCTGTTTTCCATTTTGGTGCAAATGGTTGAAAATATGGAAAAAAACATCTTGTGTCCCAGATTTCCCCGAAAGCAATTGAATATCATCAACAATAAGAACATCAATGATTTGATAGAAATGAATAAAATCATTCCTGTTATTTTTCTTTACAGACTCAATGTATTGTTGCGTAAATTTTTCCGCGGAAATATATAAAACAGTTTTCTCCGGATATTTATCCTTGATTTCAACCCCAATAGCATGTGCCAAATGTGTTTTTCCTAATCCGACCCCACCAAAAATCAATAATGGATTAAAAGAAGTCCCACCTGGTTTATTGGCCACCGCTAAACCTGCTGAACGGGCCAATCTGTTGGAATCTCCTTCCAAGAAATTGTCAAAACTATAATTTGGGTTTAATTGGGATTCTATTTTTACGTTCCGAATGCCTGGAATAATAAACGGATTTTTTAACTCCGGATTTTTATTCCTTACCGGAACGTCAACTTCTTGTGAAGCTACATTGCTTCTTTGCGTACTTGGAATTTTTTCAGTGAAAGGAAGTTTATTGCCATACGTATTTTCCATTTTTATCACGTACACCAATTTGGCTTGGTTCCCCAATTCCCTGTGGAGCGAAACTTTTAGAAGTTTTACGTAATGTTCTTCCAACCATTCATAAAAAAACTTTGAAGGAACTTGAATGCTTAATGCGTTGTCGGTAAGCTTTACTGCTTTAATGGGTTCAAACCATGTTTTATAGGCTTGAGGCGTAATATTATCTTTTATGAACTTAAGACAATTATCCCAAACCGATTGCGCAGTTGCTACCATCATGCGTGATTCAAAGTTTATTTAGTGATTATTCAATACCAGAAAAAAGAAATTTTTTGAAATCCCTTTTCGTTTTTGGAGCAACAAATATGTGAACAAAAAATGTAAAAAAAAAACACATCCACTATTGAATTTTCGAAATTTTTTCCTCATACTTGATTGCATGTGGAAGGTACAAAACCTTTTAAATATTTCTTAAAGAATTTCATGAAAAAATATATATCTTTTATCAAAGTACGATATTCCGAAACCGATCAAATGGGGGTTGTCCACCACGGAAATTATCCTCAATATTTAGAGGTTGCTCGTATAGAATGGCTTGATTCTCTGGGCATTTCGTATAAATCGATGGAAAAGAATGGAACAATGCTTCCAGTTTATGAAATGAATTTCAAATTTAAAAAATCGGCATTTTTTGATGATGAATTAAAAATCGAGACAATTCTTAAAAAAATGCCAACGGCGAGCATCGAATTTGAATATAATATTTATAATCAGAAAGATGAACTTTTATGTACGGCAAGTACAATCTTGGTATTTGTAAATAAAGAAAATATGCGACCTATGAAATGTCCGGATTATGTTTTGGAAAAGTTGAAGGAATGATAAAATTGAATTTAATCATTTAGTTTTTTTATTTCCACTTTATAGATCCCATCAAATTTCCCATAGATTGTTTCCGCGTCTTTTTTCCTAACGGAAATGTAAATCTTGCAATCAAGTTCCAGCACTTGATTGGTTACATTTAAATTATTCTCCTTAATCACTCGCATTACCTTGTTCATTTCAGGATAATCAAAAGAAATTTCAAAGGGGATGTCAATTGTTCTTATTTCTATTTTTGACGCTTCCAAAGCCATTTGTGCTGCGGATTTATACGCATTTATCAATCCGCTGACACCTAATTTTACACCACCAAAATAGCGAACGACAACAATCAGAATATTTGTTACCTCAAAAGATTGAATCTGACCATAAATGGGCATTCCTGCAGAATTGGAAGGCTCTCCATCGTCGTTTGCCCTATAATGAAATTCTTCTTTTCCCAATTGCCAAGCATAGCACCAATGTCGTGCGGAATGGTGCTTTTTCTTCAATTCTTCCAGATGTTCTTTTACTTCATCTTCAGATTCGACGGGAAATGCATATCCGAAGAATTTCGAATTTTTATCTTTAAAAAGAACCTCTTCCGAAGCTTTGACAATGGTTTTGTAAGTATCTGTAATGTCCATTTTACGCGTTTGAAATCAGTAAAATACTAATAATTGCGAGCAGAATTCCGATCCAGTTTTTGGGAAGAAGCTTTTCCTTGAATAAAAGTATTCCCAATAATGTTGAAACCATCACAATGGCGACATTGTTGATTGGAAAAATTGTTGAGCTCTCAACGCCATTGCTTCGAAGCGCCATCACAAGAAAATAAATGCTGAAATAATTCGGGATTCCCAATGCAATTCCGCCCAGTACATTCCTGAAAGTGAGTTTCAGCGTTTTTTTGAAAAATTGAAAAATCAGAATTCCGATTCCTATTATCCCCGAAATGGCAAAAATACTTGAGGTAAAAAGCGCGACATCAACTTCTGCAACGTAAGTGGTTTCCAAATATTTAATGGTTGTGTCGATTATTCCGCTGCCCAAAAAAACGAGCAATGGAAAAACAATATTTTTTTTCTGAACGGTCAATCCGTCCTTTCTTTTAACCGAAGTGAGATACACCGCGACCAAAGCCAAAATGATTCCCAGGATTTTCAGCACTCCAGTACTTTCATTGTAAAGAACAATTCCGAAGAAAACCGGAATGGCCACAGACATTTTGGTAGCGACCGAAACTACCGATAAACCGCTTCGTTGCGTGGTAATTGCGGCAAGATAGAAAACCGAAATAAACAAAAAACCCAAAATCACAGTTCCCAAAAACCAAGATTCCGTCGGGATTCGTGTCAGGTTTAAAGGTTGCTCATCAATCGCCAATCCTACGGTGAAAGCAATAAAATAATTAATGATAATTGCTTGCAGCGTATTGACATTGTAACGGCTGTACAGCTTGAAAATCACGAAAATGACGCTTGAAGAAAGAATGCTGAGCAGCAAGTATATCAAAATAGTTCTTTTTTAATTTCAAAAAGTTGCGTTACATCTTCTTGTCCAGGTTTCAAATTCCAAGTGTGGAGACCGACTTTTGAAGCCGATGCTGTATTTTCGGATTTGTCGTCCACAAAAATACATTCGTCGGCCTTTAAATTTTGGTCGTTTAAAACCCACTCATAAATTTTAGGATTGGGTTTTCGGATTCCCATTTCATACGACAAATAAAATCCATCAAAACAATCTTTAAACACTTGAAATTCTGCAATATTTGCCGCCACCCAATCCATATGAATTTTATTGGTATTGCTTAACAGAAAGAGTTTGAACTTCTTTTCAGCGGCTAATTTTCTTAAAAAATCCAATCGGTTTTCTGGCAAATCCAAAAGCATCGAATTCCAAGCGCGCTTAATTTCTTCACCTGAAATATTTGGCAATATTTTTTTGTATGCTTCCACAAATTCTTCCGAAGTCAGTTTTCCTTTTTCATATTCGTGATTTAAACTTTCTGAA
>DASSWB010000081.1:0-14078 GCA_035705495.1 Salinimicrobium sp.
GTATTTAACTGATTATCAGTATATCAATTCTTGTTGAACTTATTTTCCAGCGTATCTTTAAATGGAAAATTGGAAAAAGAGAGATTATGTTACACAAGATAGATTTGACCGCCGATCATGTTGCGGGTTTTAGATGGGAAGGAAAATTTGATGAAAAAGGAGTAAAGCAGTCGCTAGTACAATTCCTTCCCGAACTCCAAATGCGTTCAAAATTGAATTTGTATCTGGAAGTGGCAAACCTTTCAGAAATAGAGGCAAAGGCTTTATACGAAGCGATCAAATTCGATATCATGAACATGCGGGAATTGATGACCAAAATTGATAAAGTAGCACTTGTTACGGATGTCGATTGGTTGAAAAACATGACAAACACCGCTTCCATAATGGTTCCCAAGATGGAAATAAAGGTTTTTAAACTTCGTGAAGCGGAGGCCGCGAAGATTTGGGTGGAATAATTCCGATTTTTTTGGCTCTAAAAAAGTGAGTTCACCGATTCTTTATACGTTTGTCCAATCGGAATTTTTTGGCTTCCGATGCTGATTTGATTTCCTTCCACGAAGCTTATTTTATCAAGTGCGACAATAAAAGATTTGTGAACTCGAATGAATTTGTCGGAAGCTAAAATATCTTCAAAAGAAGAGATTTTTTGATGCGTAAGAATCATTTCATTCTCCAGATGAATTTTCGAGTAATTCCCATAGGCTTCTATGAATAAAATTTCCGGCGTCTTCACCTGATGTTGTTTTTTGTCTCCTTTTACAAAAAATGAGTTTTCTTTTGAAATCGTGCTTTCATCACTCGTAATCGATTTTGTTTCCTTTTGTATCAGTGTATTCACAGCTTTTAAAAAACGTTCGAAAGAAAACGGTTTTAGCAGGTAATCCGAAACATTGAGCTCGTAACCTTCCAACGCAAAATCTTTATAAGCCGAAGTAACGATTACTTTGGGCGGATTCACAAGCGTTTTCAGAAATTCAAACCCAGAAAGTTTGGGCATATTTATATCCAAAAAAACAAGATCGATTTTCTGCTCGTTTAAAATCTTCATTGCTTCGAAAGCGTTGTAACAGCTCGCGGATTTGTTCAAAAACGGAATTTCTTCGCAATAAACATCTATAATCCGATGCGCAATCGGTTCGTCATCTATGATGATGTAATTTTTCAATGGAGCTGTATTTCAAGGGTTACCGAGTAAATTTCGTTGATTTTTTTGATTTGTAAAACGTGGTTTTTAGGATAAATCAATTCCAATCGATTTTTCAGATTTTCCAAACCAATTCCGTTAGGAGATTTTTCTTCTTCCGATTCGTATTGATTTTCAATTTTAAAAAACAACATTCCTTTATTTACTTTCAATTCAATATTGATAAAACTTGCGCCCAAGGAAGGTTCCACGCCGTGTTTAAAAGCATTTTCAACCAAATTTATAAAAAGTAAGGGCGCTATTTCATATTCAGCATCCATTTCGCGAATGAACGAAATTTGAAGTTTCTTTTGAAAGCGAATTTTCTGTAAATCGATATAATTGTTCAGATAATCAATTTCCTGCTGAAGGCTTACAACATCTTCCTTTGCCTCATAAATCGTATAGCGCATCATTTCTGAAAGTTTTAAAACAGTTTCCGGTGCTTTATCCGATTTTTCCACGGTCAGGCCGTAAAGATTGTTTAAAGTATTGAAAAAGAAATGCGGATTGATCTGGTTCTTCAGCAATTGCAATTCGGCTTTTGATTTTTCTGATTTCAAATTTCTGAACCATTTCCATTGTTCGAAAACCAGTAAAAACAGGAAAATAGGAATGGGTGAAATGAGAAGGTAAAGAACGGTCGATTTATAATCCTGAAAATATGAAGGCGACCAGCGGACCAGCACAAAATACAGCATTATTAATCCGTATGCGGCAAAAAGAAAGACGCCATATCTTTTTATGAACTTCGGAAAAACGAGAAAAGCGACTCCCAGCCAGAAAAGCGTCAACAAACCAATTGTCAACGGATTATCGGGAATATTGGCATACGTATCAACAACAATCGCAAGGATCCAAATTGAAATCAACCCAATGATTTTCAATGTAAACAAACGATTTCGTTTCAGAAAAGGGAATTTCCAGATGATGAAAGTCAGCAGCAGCCACCAAAAAACAAAGATTGCGATGTTCTCCAACATTTCCGAAGAATCGATCAAAACAAGATTGAATACTTGGAGAAAAAATATCGTTCCAAAGACAAGAATAAAGCTTATCCCCGGGGCTCGATATTTTTTTAAAAACGACATCATTGGTCAAAAATACGACTGAAAATTCAGTTGTTTCAGTTTTTTTGACCAAACGACCTGTTTTGATGATAAACGGGGGATTTATCAATTCAAAATAATTTTCCATAACCAATTAATTGTTTGTCAGTATTTAGTCTGTGTTTATCATTTATTTTTTTCCACTCAATGCGATGATTTTAGGTTTGCCAAATAAAATCATCAAAAATGAACTTTTTACAAATTGAAAACCTGACTAAAATTTATCCCAATGGCGTTAAGGCCTTGGATAATTTATCGCTTAATATTTCGAATGGTCTGTTCGGATTGCTCGGACCCAATGGCGCTGGAAAATCCTCATTGATGCGGTCAATTGCTTCATTGCAAACTCCATCGTCAGGAAAAATACTTTTTAACGGAAACGACATTGTTGAAAATCCGCAGGAAGTGAGGAAACATTTTGGATATTTACCACAGAATTTCGGTGTGTATCCAAAAATAAGCGTTCAGGAATTATTGAATCATCTTGCCATTTTAAAAGGCGTCAACAAGCAAACCGATAGAAGAAATCAAGTTGAGGCGCTCTTGGTTCAAACCAATTTATATGCACACCGAAAAAAAGCGGTTGCCACGTTTTCTGGTGGAATGAAACAAAGATTTGGTATTGCGCAAGCTTTGCTCGGAAATCCGCAACTGATTATTGTAGATGAACCCACAGCTGGATTGGATCCCGAAGAACGCAACAGGTTCCTGAATCTTCTGAGTGAAATAGGGGAGGAAGTCATTGTAATTTTATCCACGCATATTGTTGAGGATGTCCGCGACTTATGTCCTGAAATGGCCATTTTGGCAAATGGAAAAATCATTGCCCAAGGAAATCCGGTGAAACTAACGGAAAGCTTGGAAGGAAAAATTTGGTCAAAAAGTATCAACAAGGAATTATTAGAAGTGTACAAGAATCGTTTTAATGTAATTTCCACCAGGTTTTTTGCAGGTAAATTTCAAATTCAGGTTTTTTCGAATGAGAAACCGGAAGACGGATTTAATCAAATTCCCCCGGATTTGGAAAACTACTTTTTCTCAAAATTATCCTCTCAACAATTTTAAAAATCGCCAGATGATGCAATCTTTAATAAATTTTGAAATTCGTTATCAGCAGAAACAAAAATCTTTTGTCGGTTTTGCGCTTTTGTTTTTAATATTGGGATTTTTGTTGGGCAAACAAGGATTTGCGCCACCAAATGTCGATTTCAATTCGCATTTTCAAATATTTTATAACTCCGCTTTGATTTCACTGAGCTGTGTTTTTCCAATTATGTTTTTCTGTATCTCAGGGGTTTTAAGGGACAAGCAATACGAGATGGAATCTTTGGTTTACGCGACACCAATCCAAAAAAACAACTTCTTTTTGAGTCGGTTTTATGGTGTTTTTTTATTCAGTTTAATTTCGTTCAGCACTTTTCTGATTGGTTTTTTTCTGGGGACACAAATGCCCAACTTGGATAGCGAACGACTTCAAAATTTTGAGCTGCTTTCCTATTTATGGATTTGGATGATACTGATTGTTCCCAATATATTTATTTGTACTTCCCTGATTTTTAGTGTTTCTCTTCTCAGTAAAAATTCTTTGGCGACTTATATGATTGCAATTGCTATTTATGCGCTGTACTGGATTTGTTCTGTGTTTATCAACTCGCCGTTGCTTGCAAATACGGCCCCCACCAATCCGGAAATTCTGAATTTGGCAGCGATTGCAGATCCTTTTGGGCTCTCCGCTTTTTTTGAACAAACCCAATATTGGAGCGTGCTTCAGAAAAATGAAAATTTTATTTCACTCTCCGGAAAATTTCTGTGGAACCGTTTTGTCTGGCTCTGTTTCAGCGGATTGATTCTGATCTGGAGCTATAAAAAATTCGACTTTAAAATCAGCAGAAATGACCCGAAAGGAAAATCCGCGGAAATGAAATCGATCGCTCCCGAAACGAAATATGTTCGTGTGCAGATTGAAACTTCAGAAAAATCGAGTTTACTGCAATTTTTTTCACTGTTGAAAATAGAACTCAAATACATTTTTGGAAACCTTCCATTTATTGCGGTTTCGATTATTTGGGTAGTTCTGATCTTGACAGAAATTCTTTCAAAAATCAACCATGTTGAAACCTATAACGACAGTCTTTTGCCGGCCACGAATTTATTGATACGGGAAATTACCAATACCATTCATTTCTTCGGATTGCTTCTCGTGATTTTCTACAGCGGCGAATTGGTCTGGAGGGAAAGGAGCCTTAATTTAAACGGGGTCATCAATGTGACTCCAAGTTCAAATGCGACTTTTTTTCTTGCAAAAGGAATCAGTTTATTATTCATTCCCATTTCAATTTTGGTTATTGGCGTTTTTGTTTGTATCGGTTTTCAGATTTCGAAAAGTTATTTTTTCTTTGAAATTGGGCAATACATAGACTTGTTTTACTATTCCGGAATCACATTCGTTTTTTACTCCATGCTTTCGCTATTTCTTCAAAATCTGATTCAGAAGAAACATTTGGCGATGCTTATAACAGGAATCGTTGCGATTGTTTTTGGGACCTCGATCGCTCAAAATATTGGATTGGAACATCCTATGTTGCAAATAGGAAATATGCCCGAAATAACTTTCAGCAATATGAACGGATATGGCCGCACATCTTTTCATTATTTCGCAATTTACTGGCTTTCCTTCGGATTGCTGCTGACATTTTTCTCTTTCCGACTCTGGAAAAGGAGGGAAGCTGAAAGTCGAACAAGATGGAAACAAATTTTTTCGAAATTCAAAAAAGCGTATTGGTGGGCATTCTTTGGTTTGTTTGCAATTTTTCTGACCAGCGGGTTCATTATTTTTTACAACACAAATATTGCTGTCGAATATATTTCTTCCGAAGAAAATTTGAACAGGAGAGAAGCCTATGAAAAAAAATACAAGCAATATGAAAATTTGCAGAAGCTTGTACTCGTCGATGCGAAAACCGAGATGAATTTATATCCAGAACAAGGGAAATATGACTTTAAGGCGAATTACATCTTGGAAAACACGGGAGATTCGATTGTCATCCAGATTTTAATCACGGAGAATGAAGCTTTGAAGAATCTTTCCGTGGAAAATGCGACATTACTGGAACACGATACCAAGTTGGGAACCTATCTTTTCATTTTTAAAAAACCAGTAATTCCTGGGCAAAAAGTAAAATTCAGTTATGAAATTGAATACAAAAGCAACGGATTTACAGCAAATAAATCGCTGCTCGAGAATGGTTCCTATCTTATGCACAACAGTTTTGAACCTTCCTTGAGTTATAATGAAAATTTTGAAATTCAGGATCATATGGAACGTGAGAAGCGAAATCTTCCAAAAAAAGAAGAAGAATTGGTTCGTGAAGATGACATCCTAAACGACCAAAATTCGAGTTTCAGAAAAATAGATTTTGAAACCATTGTTTCCACAGAAACAGGACAAATAGCTTTGGCGCCAGGAGATCTGCTTTGTCATTGGAAAGAAAACGGACGGAATTACTTTCAGTATAAATCGCCACACAAAATAGCCATGTTCATCGCTTATTTTTCCGCGGATTACGCTGTTCAAAAAGAAGAATATAAAGAAATCAGCATTGAGCAATATTATCATCCACCGCACTTTTTCAATATTGATAAAATTGAAAACAGCAGCAAAATGGCCTTGGATTATTGTTTACAAAATTTCGGGGATTATCCTTTGGACCATTTGAGAATTGCCGAGATTCCGAGTTTGTGGAATTTTGGCGGACAGGCTTTACCAGGAACGATTAGTATGGTGGAAGATCGTTTGTATTTAATCGATGACCGAAATCCGCAGCATTTTGATTTGGTCGCAAAAAGAACCATTCACGAAGTCGCGCATCAATATTGGGGACACATTTTAACTCCGAAAAACACAGAAGGAGCAGCAATTTTTACCGAAGGATTCGCAAAATATACGGAAGCGGTCGTGATGGAGAAATTATATGGGAAATCGGCAGTCATTCAATTGAGCGAGCAAGCAAACGAGCGGTATTTTTCTGAACGCGCCTTTGCTGAACAGCAGGAATCCCCTTTATATCTTTCCAATGGCGAATCCTATTTATCTTATGGGAAAAATTATATTTCTATGCTCGCCACAAAGGAATTGATAGGAGAGGAGAAGGTCAATTCGGTTTTAAAATCGCTTTTGGGGAAATTTAAAGATGATGTTGAACCAAAGCTGACTTCGCTCGATTTTTTAAAGGAATTGTACAAAGTCACGCCCAAAAACCACCAGAATTTAATCGATGACTGGTTTAAAAAAATCATTACCTACGATTTAAAAGTGGATTTTTTAAAGTTGGAAAAGTTGGAAAACGAAAGCTACAAGATTGAATTTGAAGTAACCGCAAGGAAGTTTGAAGACAAGGAAAATGGGGAAGTTGTATCAGTTTCTATTGATGAGCCCATTCAGATTGGTGTTTTCACCGAAAATCCCAACCGACTTCAAAATGACGATCAAATCATTTACTTAAAACCGCACCGAATCAATAAAGGGAAAATGAAGTTTAGTATTGTTGTAAAACAGCTTCCAAAATTTATTACAATCGATCCTTTGGCAACCAGACTGGACGCAAAGCGGATTGACAATATAGATCGGGTTTCGAAATTTTAAAATTGTGGAATTAATTTCTTTTCTTTGGATATGGCTTCCAATCAGCAAATAATCAATCGGCAATTAAATGAAATTGCTTCTTATATTGATAAAAAAGATATTAAAAACCCGTTAGTTTCCAAAGCTACAGTAGGTTGGCATTTGGCACATCTTTTAAAGGTCATGGAAGCCGTGCATTACGGACTCGAAGTTTCAAAACCAGAAGACTACAAACCAACGTTGAATTTCAAAAAGATATTTGTTTTTGTTTTGGGAAAAATCCCTCGTGGTAAGGCGCGGGCACCAAAATCTGTGGTACCCGAAGAAGATATGGATCAACCGACATTAGAATTAAAAGTTCAAGAAGCAATTCAAAAATTTTCTGAATTTGAAAAACTATCGGAAACAGCAAATTTCAAACATCCGTACTTTGGATATCTGAATAAAACGAAAACCCTTAAGTTCCTACGGATTCACAATGAGCATCATTTGAAAATTGTGAGGGATGTTGTGGTGGATAAATAGAATTATTAACCCGATAATATACCCGTGTGATGTAACTTGAGCTTTGGCGAAAAGCGAAAGTTGTTACTATAGTTTCTTTTAAAAAATTTATTCCCAAAAGTTTATTTTATAATGTTAATGGAACATTTTTTATGCGACGACGTAGGAGTATTTTGTGTGAAATGGGATTGAAAAAACTACACTTTAAAGAGTTCTTTTTTGTTTGTTGGAAATAAATTGATTTGAGTAGTTTGTATTTACAAATTTTTCAAAATTAATCAAATCTGAAATCAATCTAGATTTTGATAGGCTCTTTAAGGAATTAATCTTTATCAAATGGCATTGCTTAATTTTTAATTCACTTCCACATAAACATAATTCGTTGCGTTCAGGTATTGAATTAGAAGCGACTGCGGAGATAATATTAGATATTATCTTAAAATCGTCAATTCCTAGCTCTTCTTTATAGTACTGAATTACTCCATCAAAAAAATGCGCATATTCACCGTTGGCATAATCTCCAGTTTCTTTCTTAAAAATATAATTTGTAAAAAAAGGATAAACCTTATTTTTATAGAAAGTGGTTAGGTTGATTCCTTTTCTAGATTCTTTTTCAAGAATGTGTTCTATATCTAAGCAACAAAAGCCTTCCTCATCAATGTGGTTTTCATTTGTACGTTTTATGTGTTCAGTAATCTCTTGAATTCTAGGAATAGAGTAAGGATACTTATCCTTATTTAAATAAATCTTTATTCTGAATGTGAAGTAGTAGTTCCCTTCTAAATCACATACATCAAGATTGCCAATTAAATGGCAAAACTTTTTATTATAATTTTTGTAGTATTTAAATGATGGATAAACCTCACAAAATCCATCAATATCTCTTTCAAGTTTTGTTTTTTCCTTCATTAAAATATGGCTTATTAATTGCTGCAACAGGTTTGAGTGCTGAAATTGTATTTACACCTGAAGGAAGTTTCACAACAGGATTCCCATTGGAGTCAATTGCTACAAAACTCTGCTTCTTTAAATATTTTTCCCAATTAAAGTCATACTGACTATAATAGAAATTTCTATCATCAATTCTATATATGTATCTGTCGCTTTCGGTTTTATCAGGACGATTACAAACAAGACTGAAAAAATCTTCAGCTAAAATTTCATCCTTTACATATTGACCAACAACAACTCCATTTCTTAAAGCTGAGGACTGCATTTTACTAGCTAGGCTTGTATGCAAACTACAAGTCGTAACTTCACTAATTTCACCTATTCCAGAATTACCCCATAATACATCTTCCTTTTTTCCTAGATCAATCCCAGTTCTTACACCAATATTTTCAATACCTTGAGACATTAAATATTCTTTAAGATCATTTGTTACAAAATGGGTATAAACACTCACCATTTGTAAAGCTAGTTCAACTGCTTTCTTCTGCTCTGTATTTTTATCACCAAAGTATAAAAACATACCGTCTCCCTGCAGTCTATGAATATATCCTCCAAATATTAGCGCCGTATGTATTCCTGCTTTAATAATTGCATTTGTAATTAAAAAATTAGTTTCTTTATCAAATTTTTTGAACAGATTTGTACTTCCTTTAATATCAATAAATACTGATACAATATAATGTTCTTCGACGTTGTCAGTGTTTTTTAAATGAGCAAAACTAGGATGTAGTCCTAATTGCTGATTATAATTAATTGGCCTGCCTAAGCCTTCAGAAAACATTTTCATCTCTGATGCTATTTCTTTGCTTTCAACTCTGTTTAATATTGCTTTAAATTGCTCATTTGTCCTACTATGTACTGGAGAACCTAATCCTTTATAAATTTGATTGGAAGCATCACTTTCAACAGCGTCTTTAATTATTTGGAGGTAGTCATTGTATATTTTCATATTCTTATTTATTAAAAATTATTATTATAAAAATTGGGATTAACAAGACGAATTGTATTATCAATAATCTACCTGCTAATTTTAATTTGGTAAATTTTGTTGTTAAACCTGAAGAAAGAGTATGCACCTGATTTCTTAAATCTTTCATTTCTTTTTTTGTTGTGAGCGTTTTTGAACATAATTCAAACTCATCTTTTTTCATCATTCCAATACCACCGAAATAATACAATGATTTGGAATCTTTGGAAAAAAACGGAATACTTGCAATAACTAAAATTATTAATGTTGTCAATCCAATCAGAAATGAAATAGAAATTAAAACTTGAAATAATTCAGAATAACAACTAATATCATCTTTTAAGGTAACATAAGAAGTAATAAGAGAGCCAACAATAAAAGTGTTAATAGCTATGTATACAGCTGTCTTGTTATTTACACTATCAAAATAGTGGTCAAACCTATTTATAGTATATAATAATCTTTCTTTTTCCATTATTTTTCTTTTCTAACTCCTTTAAATTTCCCTCCAGAAGTTTTTACGTCCATAAACTTTCCTGTATCGGTATCTCGTTTTACATAAAGATTTGTTTTAGGGTTTAATAATTGTGAGCGCTGTTTTACTGCTCCTTTTCTTGCGTTGTCTCCGATTGGTTTATTTGTAGCCATTTTCTTTTTATAATTAGCCAAAACAAAAGCAATAATTGTGCCAATATAATAAGCTGTCAGTTGATATGTTTATTAAATAAACATTGCTTATTGACAAAACAATATATATATTTGCACAACGTTAAGTATTATATGAAAGGTTTTAATTCAACCCTATATAAGATTATAGGATTAAGAATAAAAGAAGCTCGTCATAGGCTAAATTATAGTCAAGAAGATTTAGCTAAAAAAATACTTATTAGTAGAGCTTCAATTTCTAATATAGAGTTGGGAAGGCATCAGCCGCCATTACATATATTATATGATATTTCTTCCGTATTAAATTTTGATTTACAACAGTTATTACCAACTATTAACGAGGTCGAAAAGCATATTACGACAAACGAGTACAGTGATATTTTAAAAAATATTAATGATTTGGATGAAGATTCCAAGAAATCAATAGAAGAAATAATAAAGAATCTAAATAAATGATTTTTAACTATATCGAAGAAAAAACTGTAAACATTTTAAAGGAATTTGATCTTTTAAAGTCTCCAATTAATGTTGATAAGTTAGCAAAGAAGTTGGGAGTAGGAGTAGAAGCTTCAAATTTCAATGACGAAGTGTCAGGCTTATTTGTCATAAAAGATGACAAACCTTATATTGCTTTTAATTTAAATCAGAGCAAGACAAGAAGAAGATTCACCATTGCCCATGAATTAGGGCATTTTGTTTTGCATTCTAAAAGCAAATCTTTATTTATAGATAAGAATAAAAGTATAATATATCGTAATTCAGAATCTTCGACAGGCGAAATCCTTAAAGAAAGAGAGGCGAATGCATTTGCAGCAGCATTATTAATGCCAATACCGTTAATTCTAGAAGAAGCAAAAAACTTACATGGTGATGATACTATAGAAAAACTAGCTAGTAAATTTAATGTTAGTACCCAAGCTATGTCTTTTAGATTATCCAATTTGGGATATGATTTTGGTATGTTTTAGAAATTTATTATGTGAAACAGAATTTAGATGTTAACCTTTGGCCTCTTAATATTTATGCTCTTGTGACAATCCACGAGAATCGTCTAAAATTTTTATTACGTACATTTTATCGAATACGCGATTTTTAATAAGAGCAAAAAGGTCAGCTTTTATTTTGGCGTTGGAAAACGATGGATAATTGTGTGTAAAATAAATTGCCAGAGCAATTTGAGTTTGGCAGCGGCTATTTTACATAACAGCTAATTGACACATATGAAAACCATGCTCTAAACAACATAATGAACATTTGTACTATAATTTATATTATGTAAAATAGAATATTTCATTTCCCAGTGATGATTGTATAGAATTCCTAATTCTTCTTCCTCTCCCTCTGTTAATAGAATGTAAAATCCCGTCGTTTTTCATTTCAAAAAAAATAATATTCGTAATTTGAAGGAAAACCAACTCATATGGCTGCAGGCGGATCTAAAATTGCAATATACGGTGCTATAGCCGCGAATACTTTAATTGCTGCTGGAAAATTTTTAGGAGCTTTTTTTACCGGTAGTTCGGCAATGATGGCCGAAGGAATTCATTCCTTGGTCGATACCGGAAATGGTTTATTGCTACTTCTGGGCATAAAACGCTCTAACCGTGAACCTGACGCGCTTCATCCTTTTGGTTACGGAAAAGAAATATATTTCTGGAGTTTTGTGGTCAGTATGCTCATTTTCGCGGTTGGTGGCGGATTCGCAATTTACGAAGGAATTCACGCTTTACAAGAACCTGCGGTTATTGAAGATCCAACCTGGAGTTACATTGTACTTTTTGCAGCTATTATTTTTGAAGGTGCTGCGCTTTATATTGCCTTGAAAACCTTCAATAAATCCCGCAAAAAAAAGATGGGGCTTTTTCAAAGCATTGTCAGAAGCAAGGATGCAGCAACATTTGCAGTCATTATTGAAGATACCGCTGCTCTTACTGGCTTAATAATCGCACTTTTAGGGATATTTTTATCCCAAACGCTTAACAACCCCTATTTTGATGGCGGTGCTTCTATTTTAATCGGTCTCCTACTCTTAGCCGTTTCCTCGTTTCTTGCCAAAGAAAGTAAAGGATTGCTTTTGGGAGAAAGCGCTGATGAAGATGTACTTGCTGCCGTTGACGACATTTTGGAAAAAAATAAGGATGTGGTAGAATGGAACTTGCCAACCACCATGCACTTTGGTCCGGATAGTATTTTAATGACGCTCGAATTGGATTTAAACGACAATTTAACTGTTGTGGAGAGTCAGCAAATTATCGCGCAATTACGAAGGGATATCAAAAAATCACAACCAAAAATCACGAAAATATTTATTCATTCACGCGATTTGGGTGATCTTGCTCCCAATGAACCCATTGATCCAGAATAAATCGCTTACCGCTGTATACTGTAAACCGTAAACTTTATTTTGTCCTTCCAAAGGAACAATTACATTATACTTTTTATACATTATACAATTTTTCACCTTATACAATTTATTAATTTACCTTTACCCTCGAAACCTACAATTGTTATGACTTCTTCGATTCCCGAAAGAAACATTGATTTGGAACCTTTTTTTAGCTTATCGCATGACAATCTGTGCATTGCGGGATACGATGGCTTTTTCAGGATGGTGAATCCTGCATTTATCAAACTTATGGGTTATAGTCGAGAGGAATTGCTCGCCGTTCCAATAAGTCATTTTGTACATCCTGATGACCAACCGAAAACGGCGGAAACCCGCGCCCTTATTTTGGAAGATACTCCCCTGCTCAATTTTGAGAACCGTTATGTCACGAAAACAGGTGAAATTGTTTGGCTCACTTGGACCTCCATTCCGGTTCACGACAAGAAATTGATATATGCCATTTCCAAAAATATCACGCACATAAAAAAAATGGAAGAAGAACGCCAATTTCTGATTAAGGATCTCACTACACTCAATTCAGGGCTTAAACAGCTTACCTATACAATTTCTCATGATTTACGGTCGCCAGTAAGCAATATGATTTCAATATTTAGTTTACTCGACCTCACAAAAATTCAAGATGAAGATTCTTTGTTATATCTCGACCTGTTGGAAAAATCGGTAAATGAATTAAGGGATACTTTAAATGATCAAATGAATCATCTTAAGGATACACTTTTATTAAAATCGGGTTTGGAACCCGTGAATCTGAAGGATGTTTTTCAAGCCACTGTTGATTCCATTCGGTCTTTGATTGAAGATTCCAAAACTACATTTGTAACTGATTTTTCCGAAGTGGAAATTCTCGTGGTCAATAATTTTTATTTGCACAGCATCTTCTTGAATCTTATCACCAATTCAATAAAATATGCAAAACCTGGAGTCCCTCCTGTTATCAGCATCATTTCAAAAAAGGATATAGATTTCACCCAACTCTTATTTTCTGACAATGGAATTGGATTCGATACGGAAAAAAATAAAAATAAAATCTTCGGGCTCAATCAAGTATTCACGAATCATGGCGACGGTAAAGGCATCGGACTCTATCTGGTGAAAAACTATATGAATAACCTCGAAGGCACAATAGAAGTTTCCAGTCAAATTAATATGGGATCAACTTTCACCTTGACCTTTAAAAACCAGAAATGGCAAAAAGAGATAACGGATTAATTTGAATTTTTACTTTCTAAACCTATAGTTGCAGAATACAGTTTACAATATACAGTATACAGTTTACAATATACAGTATACAGTATACAATTATTTAACCTGCTGCCTATCTTGCCCCGTAACAGTATTTTCATCAACCGCATCAACTTCTTCATTTGTCAATTGCGCTTTGAATTCATTGATGATCCCTCCTCTTAAAAGAATTTGAATTTGCCTGTCACTCAGACTGTGTTTGGTCTCAAATTCAATCGGCTCTACTCCTTTTTCTTCTTTTTGAACCCTTACTCGAATATTTCTTCGGTTTTGAACATCATCACGTAAATTCCTGAAACTGATCAAATCTCCTTGTTCCATTTTATTGTAATCGGCCAAATCAATAAATTCAAGCGGAAGAATTCCGAAGTTGACCAAATTCTGCCACGCAATCCGAGCATAAGAATTTGCAATTACGGCGACTTGCC
>DASSWB010000082.1:0-10916 GCA_035705495.1 Salinimicrobium sp.
TCTTTGCCAAATCATCTTGACTACTCGCAAGGGAAATTTTTAATTTGTAAAGATTCAGTCGCTTTTGCACGGGATTCACAATTTCCTGAAGCAATTGAACGCGTGAAGCTTTCAAATTAACCTTGGTATTATTCCGCAGTCCCATTTCCACTTGAAGCGAATTGTGTAATCGCGTAATTGTTAGATTGAAATATCTGATAAAAGTTTCAGCAACAGTAATCAGCATAGCGATTATCAGTAGAAACAAAATCAGCAAGAAACTGAAAGCAACTTCGGAAAGTTCGGGAAAAGGAATATTATCAAGAAAATCTTGGTTTAACCCGAATTGCGTCCGAAGCGTACTATAAAAAGCAACTAAAATTGCCAATCCGCGGAAATAATTTGATGTGAGTCCGAGTTTTATCAGCGTCACGATATCCAAATGATATTCCCACTGTTTGGCATCCGGAATCGAAATGTTCTCAGCTTCATCCTCATCACTAATTTTTTCCTTTGCAGAAAATTCCATTAAAAGTGCAGCCAATTCATCTGCACGCTCCTTGGACAAAGCTTTTATCTCCACCTCCTCTTCCCCACTTCCTGCGGTATCAATAACCACAGAATAAATCCCGATAATTCTCTGGAGAATGTTCCGTTTAAAATTAACCTGCTGAATTTTGTGAAATGGAATATTGACCACATCTGAAGAGAAAACTCCTTTTTGAAGCACAAACTCCTTGTTTTTTTCATTGATGAAAAATGTGAATTTGAGATAGTAAAAGAAACTGTAAACAAGGGTTAGAATCGCAATAAGAACCAGCGCCAAACTACCGTAAATTATTGTTTCCTGATTCGCTTTTATAACAAAAAAGTACAATCCGAGTGCCCAAAAATTCCGAAGTAATTTGTAGAAAGCAGTAACAAAAATAAGTATCACCCCAACAATGGATTGTCGCTGAGGTGTATAAAAATTTGATTCAGACATGCGAAGCAATCCTGTTTGAAAGTTCTTCCTTAATAGTGGTGGCAATATCTGGAGATAAACCGGGAATATTCACATCGCTCCCACTTCCGCCAGCGGTAAAAATTTTAAGCGTACTCAGATTGAGCATTTTATCCAAAACACCCCGATTTGTAGAGACGTGTTGTACCCGATTAAAAGGAACAACAGTGGTTTTTTCAAAAATAAATCCGCGTTTATAAATAATGTCCCGCTCCCGAATTGTATAGGAATTACGTTTCGCCAACTGCGAATTATTATAAAATAAAAAAGCAAAAATCAATAAAAGTCCAGCGATTGTTAAAAGGAAATAACCTTCGTACCAAGGAATAAAATAATTGGCAGTAGTGGCAAATCCCACTAAAACAATAAAAGAAATTGTGGTGGAAATATTCAATTTGTGCAAATATTTCGGCGACAGTTTCTCTCCTTCTACTTCTTCTGCCCGCGGTAATCGCGCGACATCAATTTGCAGGTTTTGAAAATTTTCAGATTCTATGGAAGCCATTTTTTCTCGAAGTTAGGTTTTCTTTTTGCCAAAAATGCATCTCGGCCTTCTTTGGCTTCATCTGTCATGTATGCAAGTCTTGTGGCTTCACCGGCAAAAACCTGTTGACCAACCATTCCGTCATCAGTCAAGTTCATTGCGAATTTCAACATTTTTATGGATGTTGGTGATTTTGCCAGTATTTCCTGTGCCCATTCGTAAGCCGTATCTTCCAATTCGGCGTGCGGAACCACGGCGTTCACCATTCCCATTTCAAAAGCTTCTTGGGCAGAATAATTCCGACCTAAAAAGAAAATTTCCCTTGCACGTTTCTGACCAACCATTTTCGCTAAATATGCCGAACCATAACCACCATCAAAACTGGTCACATCCGCATCGGTTTGTTTAAAAATAGCATGTTCCTTGCTTGCAATTGTCATATCACATACCACGTGCAAGCTGTGTCCGCCGCCCACGGCCCAACCTGGAACCACTGCGATGACGGCTTTCGGCATAAACCGAATCAACCGCTGGACTTCCAGAATATTGAGTCGGTGCATTCCGTCATCTCCAACATAGCCTTGATGTCCGCGTGCCTTTTGATCTCCACCGCTACAAAAAGAATAGACACCATCTTTAGACGAAGGTCCTTCCGCAGAAAGAAGTACTACCCCAATAGAAGTATCTTCCTGCGCATCATAAAATGCATCATAAAGTTCACTCGTGGTTTTGGGTCGGAAAGCATTTCTCACATCCGGTCTGTTGAAAGCTATTCTAGCAACTCCATTACATTTTTTGTAAGTAATATCTTCGTATTCCTTAGCGGTTTTGTATTCGGGTTTTGTCATGTTTCAAAATTTTGAGTAAAAATAAGGTTTTCCATTCATTTGAAGCGCCGAGCCTATAGAATTCCCTTATTTTTTGAAAACAAAAAAACCCGTGCTTTCACACAGGTTCTATAATTGAACTTTAAGTTTTGTCGTTCTTAGTTTTGATACTTTGTCATGATAGGCTGCAATTGCATTCTTCCCCATATTTGTCCTAATTGCATTGACTGTTGCATAATTGTAGGATTTACCTCAAGCATTTTTTTTCCAACAGAAGAGTTGTAAAATGCCAAAATCCCGTCAATGTCCTCTTCAGTGTAATGTTCCAAATAGATATCGGCCATCTGCGTATAAACGTCTTTAAGACTTTCCTTCACTTCTTTTTTAAAGGCTTCTTGATTTTGAGCTGGGATTTGGGCCGTAAGAGGCTCTAACATGGCATCCATTTGAGAACCAGATGTAAATTCTATAATCTGTATTACTTTTGCTTTCAATTCAGGATTGGCATCTTGAGAAAAAGCTGAAAATCCGATAAACAAGAATGCGAAAGCTAATAAAACCTTTTTCATAATTTATTTTTTTGATGAATGGCGAAAATAGTTGTTTTACCAAAAAAGAGGAAGCACTTTTTGATTTTATTTGTTTTTTAAATAAATCCCGTCCTCTTCAATGCTGATCAATTTTTGTTTAAAAAGATTTCCGGCGGCACGTTTGAAGCTTTTTTTGCTCATGTTCACCGTTTCCTTTATTTTCTCTGGCGAAGATTTATCTGTCAGGTTCAAAAAACCTCCTTTGACCTCTAAAATTCCCAATAATTCTTTTGCATTTGGTTCAATACTTCTGTATCCGGGCCTTTGAAGCGTTACATCTATTTTATTATCGGTCCGCGTTTTTTTGACATAGCCTTTCATTCTATCGCCCGTTCTTATAGGCTGAAAAATATCACCATCATAGAGCAATCCCTGATGTAGCTGATTAATAATAACGTTGTAACCAAGTTCTGTTTTATTCGAAATAATCAAATCAACCTCTTCGAAAGGTTTTACAGTGAGTTCTGAATTATCCAAAAATGTATTTGTTTTACTTGACGCCACCAAACGATTTGTAACCTCATCCAAATAACAAAAAATTAAATACCATTCATTTTTTCGCATTTTTATGACTTGTTCTTTAAAAGGAACAAAAAGATGTTTTTCAAGCCCCCAGTCGAGAAAAGCGCCAATTCCAGACACCTCGACACATTTTAAAAACGCAAATTCATCTAGCTTCACATAAGGATTAAGCGTTGTGGATACAATTCTTTCTTCGTGATCCAGATATACAAAAACCCTGATTTCATCACCAATTTCAAAATGTTCAGGTTTGTATTTATTGGGTAATAAAACCTCGTTTCCTTCCGTATCAGTTAAGAACAATCCTGGATCGGTATCGCGATCAATCATTAAAGTATGGTATTCTCCTATTGTCAACATTCGTAGATCTTTTTGCAAAGATATGAAATGGGTAGCTTCTTCCCTCTTTCAGGATTTTTATCTTTTCGGAAAGAAAATATTACGGTTTGTATTATGAAAAACGAAGTCAAAATTTTTATACCCGACTTATTCTTCTATTTTTGAAAAATATCATTAAAAACAGTAAATGGATTTTACCAACCCGTTGGTTTACGGCGTGCCCTGCTTCTTAGCACTTATCTTATTAGAACTCACCTATAGCAAAACCACAAATAGAAAAGAACTTTACAAGTGGAAAGATCTAAGTTCCAGTTTGGCTATTGGGGTCGGATCTGCAGTTATAGCGGCACTTTTGAAAACCATTTCGGCCATTGTTATTTTCAATCTCATTTACGAGATTTTCAATCCGGTGGTGGCCGGCGTTCGGACCAATATTTTTGGTTGGGAATCTTTTGGGTACGCTTGGTATATCTGGTTGATTTGTCAGCTATTGGACGATTTTAGTTACTATTGGTTTCACCGTCAAAATCACAATGTAAGGTTCTTTTGGGCCGCACATATTGTTCATCATTCCTCCGATAATTTTAATCTGGGAACCGCTGTACGAAATGGTTGGTTCACCATTTTTTACAAACCTTTGTTTTACATGTGGATTCCCGCATTGGGTTTTGCTCCGGAAATGCTTGTGGTTTGTTTGGGAATTGAAGCTTTATGGCAGTTTCAATTGCACAGTGTTTACATTCCGAAGTTGGGTTTTCTTGAAAAATTTCTGAATACACATACCATGCATCAGGTACATCATGCAAAAAACATTGAGTACATGGATAAAAATCACGGCGGATTTCTGAATTTCTTTGATAAAATATTCGGAACATGGAAAGAATATGATGAAAACATTGTTGTGGAATACGGCGTTTCCACTCCGCCAAATTCATATAATCCCTGGGTGATTTTAACTCATGAATATGTGAATATCTGGAGAGATATGAAAAAGAGTCCAAACTGGCAGCATAAATTTATGTACGTTTTTGGCGCACCGGGATGGAGCCATGATGGAAGTACCAAAACCGTGAAACAGATGCAGAAGGAACTTAAACAAAAGTCGGTCGGGAAGAATAATGAAAAAGATTTCCCCGAAGAGATTCCGAATTTAGTTCCCAAAACTGTTTTTGAAGAACAATTGGAAGAAATTTAAGTTTAATCCAAAACAGCACTAAAATAATTCAACAGAACTTCATCATTGATTTTTCTAGGCGTAAAAATTTCCAATAATTTCGGTTTTTCTGAATCATCGTAAAACGCTTTCAAGGCATTTTCCGTCTCAAAAAAGTTTGTCGCTTTTGAATACTCAAAACCATACATTTCACACAGAGGTTTCGCATTTAACTGATGAACTGTTTCGAGATATTTCTCAAAATTTTCAGTGTTTTTGTTCCCGGGCAAAATCCTGAAAATTCCGCCACCCTGATTATTGATTACAATTATCCTGAAGTTTTTTGGAATATAATTGTTCCAGAGCGCATTACTGTCGTAAAAAAAACTCAAATCGCCCGAGATCAACAATGTTTGATTTTTATTTGCGCATGCCGCTCCTATCGCGGTAGAAGTACTTCCATCAATACCACTGGTTCCGCGATTGCAAAAAACTTGAATGGAAGGTGGAATCTTGAACAATTGTGCATAGCGAATAATTGAACTGTTGCCCAGTTGAAGCAATAAGTTGTTGGGAAACGTACTTACGATTTTTTGAAAGACCTTTAAATCGGAAAAAGGAACTTCTGATAAATATTCATTGTGTTTGCCATTTCTTCTTTGATTTTCTTCTGACCAATAGTTACTGTAATCACTCTGGACAGGTTTGATCATAGTCAGAAACTGTTTGAAGAAATTATTCGGGGTCGAGATAAAATGTTTATTGAGGGCAAAAAAAGTATTATAAGCCGTTTTTTCGTCGATATGCCAATGCTGAGCCGGCTGGTATTTTCTCAAGAACGCCTTGATTTTTTTCGAAACCAGCATTCCGCCAAATGTCAAGAGAATTTCCGGCTGTAAAGCTTCAAAAATTTCCTCCTGGTTCTTGGCTTTTTCAATCGGGCCTATCAGGGTATCGATTCTGGTAAAAAATTTCTCCTGATGGAGATTCGAAATGGTTTCGGTCATTACAATCACCGATTCATCTTCCGCAAAAAAATCGAGAAATTGCTGTTCTACAGTATCCGGATAATTACTGCCAACCAAAATCAATTTACGTTTAGAAGAATTCCAAATTTCGGCATACGGTCGCAATTCTTTTTCGGATAAATTATCATGAATAATTTCAGGTAAAATCTGTAGTGGTTTCACCTCGATATCTTCCACGGTATCATATAAAGGTTCATAGAACGGAACATTAATATGAACTGGGCCTTTTTTTTCAATAGCTGTATTTAAAGCTAAATTTATTTCCCTTTCGTTGTGTCTCGTTGTTTCGAATTGTTTCTGTTGAAGTTTTTGATCCAATTTTTCATCTTCCAAAACCAAAGCAGAATGTAAATTGGCAGAGTATAGAATATGATTTGCAAAGACATTTTTCTGTCTGATTGTTTGTCCGTCGCCAATATCAATCCGCTCGATTGGTCGATCTGCGGAAATCACGATGAGCGGAATATCACTATAAAAAGCTTCGGCAATTGCCGGATAATAATTCAATACCGCCGAACCGGAAGTACAAACCAAAGCGACAGGTTGTTTTAATTGCTGCGCCATACCCAAAGCAAAAAATGCTGCACAACGTTCATCAACAATACTATAGGATTCTATCTCGGGATGATGCGTGAAACCGATGGTTAACGGAGCGTTTCTCGAACCAGGGGAAATCACTACGTTTTTAATATTTTTTGCCACACATAGTGCAACTATAGAGCGGGCAACAGGGATTCTTGAATACTTCATACGAATTCAAAAATACAAATTTCTTACTTGGAAACCGAGGCAAAAGATTGCGTTATTCCATCTCATAAAAATTAAACCCTGATATGATTTCATTTATATTTTAACAAAATTTTTGGTTTTTTAAAATCAATGGAGTAAATTCATTGTCTATTAACCTTTTAAGTCAACCAATTATGGAAGCAACAACAACGCAAGCCGCTCCAACGGCCGATTACAATGTGCAGCACAACAACACTCCCATACCAACAAGTGAATGGTTTTGGACACTTTTAATAACCGCAATTCCGATTGTGGGATTGATCATGCTTTTTGTATGGGGTTTTGGAAGTTCCACGAATACCAATAAATCGAATTGGGCAAAAGCTACTTTGCTTTGGATGCTCGTTATTACCGTACTTTATCTCTTATTGTTTTTGGTAATTGGAATCTCCGCATTAGGAATGAGCGAAAGTTCTTATTGATTTTTTTGATTCAAAATAAATTCGGATTGGTGATTCAATCCGAATTTTATTTTTTATAAAACCGCCTTCATGGTTTCAGCTTTATTCACGGTTTCTTCCCACTCTGCTTCAGGATCTGAATCTTTTGTAATTCCTCCTCCAATAAAAACCACAGCTTTTTCAGAAGTCAGTTTCATGCAACGAAGGTTGACGAACAACGATGTTTTTTTTACAACTGAAGAATAAGCCCTGTTTTCCTGATTTCTTTTATTCGGATTTCTTTTTGTTTCAGTATTTATATTGAGAGCACCGAGAAAACCTGAATAATATTCACGTTCATAGCCTTCATTTTTTAAAATAAAAGATTTAGCCGATTCTTTCGGTAATCCGCAAACTGCGGGGGTGGGATGCAGTGCTAAAATTATCTTCCCAATAGGAACAGTAGCATCCAATTCGGCTTCAATATCAGTTTTGAGGTGCAGTAAATTCCCTGCAGTTGATGTATAAACATCGGAAGCTTTTATTTTGGTTATTCCCGAATCTTTCAAATTCTTCAAAATAGAAAAAGTGACTATTTCCTGTTCCTCTTTCTCCTTCTCTCCCCACAAAACATGTTTTTTGTCATTATTCTTTTGCGTTCCGGCGAGTGCCATCGTACTTAATTTATTTCTTTGCACCGAAAGAAGGATTTCAGGAGTGGCGCCTAACCAGAGTCCGATATTTGGATGATAAAAAACATATACAAAAGCAGTTGGATACTTCCGAAGCAATTTTTTAAAAATTGAAAAAGCATCCTGATTTTTTATGGAAATCGTTTCTTTTCTTGAAAGCACTACTTTTTGAAAGTTGTGCGCCTTTATTGCCGCAATTCCTTTTTTGACCAACTCAATATGTTCAATTTTATTTGCAATGCCCAACGCGGGAGCAACTTGAGAATTGACCTCCAATTCATCTGAAGGTATAAATTCAGTGGTCAGGGGAAAATCAGATGGTATATAATAAGTCGGATTTTGACTATTAAAAGGAGCAAAAACAAATCCGCTTTCGGTAAAATCTTCGACTATATGACGTTTAGGATCAAACTGAAGAAAGGCTTTCAAAAGATTGTCTTCCTTGGGATCTTTGTACGCAACAAAAGGAAGATCCTGTTTAAACTGATTTTCTAATTTTAAGAAAAAATCTTCTGGGGCAATCATTTCTTCTTGGGTAAAGCTATGGTTGTTAATTTGATCAGGGAAATGAGATGCTTTGCTTCATCTGTCACCTTGATTTCCCACAGTTGTGTTGTTCTTCCTTTGTGTATAAATGTGGCTTTGGCATAAACCATTCCTTCTTTAGCGCTTTTAAGGTGATTTGCAGAAATTTCCAAACCTCGGATATTGTAATTTTCCGAATCCAAAAAAATATAAGAAGCTGCACTCCCTACACTTTCAGCCAAGGCCAATGTGGCCCCACCATGTAAAATACCGTCAGGTTGATAAACTTTTGCTGTCACAGGCATACTGGCAATCAGAAAATCCTCGCCCACATCTACAAATTTTATATCCAAAGTTTGCATAAGTGTGTTTTCGCAAAGCTTGGCGCATCTTTTCAAAATCTCATCTTTTTCCATAAGAACAAATTTGACGTAAATGTACAAAACCCACAGCGTATACATCTAAAAAGATGGTCCCGTGAACCCCTTCGAAAAATCCATAAAAAATCGTCCGAATGATAAATGTTAAATCATTCTATCTATAGAAGCATCACATTCACAAAATATTGGCAATTAAAATAAAATTAAATCAATTAATCACGCTTTTATAATTAAATATCATTAAAAACGATTAGAAGTTCCAACAAAAAATTGCGACAGTTATCAACTGATAATCAACAAGATAAAATCATTTGATTTGATAAAAATACTTACATGTTCAAAAAAATTAAATTTAATTTGCGTAGTTCATCGATTTTTTTTGCTTTTAGACTTTATTTGTATTTAATTTAACTAACTCTTACGAACCTGATATTTTGAATATGAAAAAATTGAGCATGTTGATTTTCGGTTTACTAATTTCCTCGGTGGCTTTTTCACAGGAATCAGAGGATAAAGAAAAAGAAGTTTCTCAAGAAACCGTAAGTACATCACAACAGCAAAACAATTTTTCAAAAGAAAATATCATCGTTACACCTGATGGTCATTTGATCACAGATGAAAAAATGAATTCAACAATTGCCGTTACCAACAACCGCAATTTGAAAATATTATATGTTGCATCGACATTATTCTTTACTGAAAATTCCGCTTTGACATAAACAGGATTTTAATTTGCAATTAGTTTTAGAACTTAAACACGAATATTGAAAAATATTCGTGTTTTTGTTTGGAATCAATTAATGCAAAATCCTAAACATTCCTGATTTTGAACAACAAAAAAACGCAGCCGTTGGCTGCGTTTTTTCAACAATGATTTAAAGTGGATTATTTCACTTCCTCAAAATCTACATCTTCCACATCATCACCTCCATCTTGTGAACCTCCAGTGTTTCCACCTTCATTTCCTCCAGGTTGTCCTTGCGCACCACCTTGTTGTGATTCTGCTTGTGCTTTGTACATTTCTTCTGATGCTACTTTCCAAGCTTCGTTTATTTTATCCAAAGCAGGCTGAATGGTTTCCACTTCTTTGGTTTCGTATGCTTTTTTCAATTCTTCCAAAGCCTCTTCGATTGGTTGCTTTTTATCCGCAGATAACTTATCACCAAATTCTTTCAGCTGATTTTCAGTTTGGAAAATCATTGCATCGGCTTCGTTCAATTTATCAACTTTTTCTTTCGCTTTTTTATCAGATTCCGCATTTGCTTCCGCTTCCTGCTTCATTTTTTGAATTTCCTCTTCTGTCAATCCTGAAGAAGCTTCAATTCTGATATCTTGCGTTTTATTTGTAGCTTTATCCGTAGCGCTTACTTTGATAATACCGTTTGCATCAATATCAAAAGTCACTTCAATTTGCGGTACACCTCTTTGCGCAGGCGGAATTCCGTCTAAATGGAACCTACCAATGGTTTTGTTATCTGTTGCCATTGGACGCTCCCCTTGCAATACGTGAATCTCAACAGAAGGTTGATTATCGGCAGCAGTTGAAAACACCTGTGATTTTTTCGTCGGAATCGTCGTATTTGATTCGATCAATTTAGTCATTACACCACCCATGGTTTCGATACCTAAAGAAAGTGGAGTAACATCTAGAAGCAGAACGTCTTTCACATCCCCGGTTAACACACCACCTTGAATTGCTGCTCCAATGGCAACAACCTCATCTGGGTTTACTCCTTTAGAAGGTTTTTTTCCGAAGAATTTTTCTACTTCTTCCTGAATTTTAGGAATACGGGTAGAACCACCTACTAATATCACTTCATCAATATCGCTTTTTGACAACTTAGCGTCGCTCAAAGCTTTTTGGACAGGTTCCATTGAACGTTTAACCAAAGTATCGGCCAATTGTTCAAATTTAGCACGCGTTAAAGTTTGAACCAAGTGTTTTGGTCCACTTGCAGTTGCAGTCACATAAGGCAAGTTGATTTCTGTTTGTGTAGAAGAGGACAATTCAATTTTGGCCTTTTCAGCAGCTTCTTTCAAACGTTGCAAAGCCATTGGATCTTTTCTCAAATCGATGTCTTCTTCTTTTTGAAAACCATCTGCCAACCAGTCGATAATCACTTCATCAAAATCATCTCCACCTAAATGTGTGTCTCCATTTGTAGATAATACTTCAAAAACACCGTCTCCCAATTCAAGAATTGAAATATCAAAAGTACCTCCAC
>DASSWB010000083.1:0-4568 GCA_035705495.1 Salinimicrobium sp.
ACTGAATAATCTGCTGCAATCTGATCTCCCAATGCTTCAACATCTTTAACACCAAGATCAAAAATTGCATCTCCAGTTACAGGATCTGCACATAATTCATAAGATGTAAGAGGAAAGACCTCAGCGGTTTCGTAAGCACAAATTTGAAAAGCAATTGTATCGTAACATTCATTTAAATCAATATTTTCTATACGAACATATACTGTACTACATCCTTCTTCCGAAAATGGAAGGTTCCCTAACGCATTACTGCCTGCATCTGCATTTGCTTGAGTTGCATGATAAGAAAGATCAAATTGGTCAGGATCTAAACTACCTAATATCGAAGCATTGTAAGGAAAAAGATCAACAGAGGTTGGAAAAGATTCCACACAAACCGTATCATCTTCTATTTCGATTGCAACCGGTACTTCATGATAAGTAACCGTAATATTGGCGCTTGCATAATCATCATTGGTGGCATCATAAGTGGTTACTTGATAAGTACCTGTTTCTGTAACTGTTATGAAAGGATTTGTTTCCCCCGCGATATCTTCATAATCGCCGGTGGTTTCATTTAATACGCCCCATTGATAACTCGAAGCGTTTTCGGTGGTTCCGTCAATTTCTATGGGACCAAAACCTTCACATACATTAATATCTTCACCTAAGGCAGGATCTAAAATGGAACAATCTGTTGCTCCTGCTCCCGTATTCCCTTCATTGGTTTGAGTTAATAGAATATACCCTGGAGACCCGTTATAATTCGTCATCAAAACCAAGTAGTAGTCCCCTTCAACTGCATCGTTAATAGTGAGCGTTTCTGTCCAACTACCAGAATAACTACAATCCACAACGTTCCCATAAGGATAGCCGTCATCAGTCTGATTATTACCACAAGAATCGCAGTCGTCCAGTTCCGAACATCCTCCCACTTCTGAGTCAAAAGGTCCGTAAGCAACAAAATCAACATCTATTTGACTGCCAATAGGAGCGCCACTGTCAGTAAATCCACCTGTGGTTTGCTGAATTAAAAACTGTAAATCTCCCGATTCCCCAATTTGCATGTAAAACCAGGCGGGATTAGGAGTAGATCCTAGGCAAGCTGGACTACCACCAGATGGGATATTTGAACTATTCTGGAAAACAATTGTGGCACCGTCGGAACCAGCACAAAAAGGGTCAGATACACCGCAAGAAGGACCTTGCGCCCAGATGGACCCTCCAGAAATCATGGCGAATAATATAAATAATACTGAAGAAAAATATTTTTTTTTCATTTTGAAAGTTTTGCAGATTTAGTTGGACTTTATTATGATCACATAGTCCGAATCCCCTATCCTATAGTAAACGTAATTATTATACCTAAAAACATCCATTTTATATTTTAATGGATTGAATTCTTCGGGATTAAAAGGAAAATCTGTTTTTAAATTCTTATTGTAGGTAGAAGCAAGAGGCAGATCAAATAAATCAGGTAGGTTTGTACGAGCCAATTCTGCATCTTTCACCACTACAATTCTTTCGAAGATTTTTTTTATCCTTGCGAGTTGTTGGGGATTGCTGTAAACAAGTGCATCTGCTTCATTTACATAAACCTCATTGATATATTCATTTATCTGATCGTCGGTTACAGAAAATAAATTTCTATCATCAATACTATTCTGTCCAATAAGATTGGAACCTAAAATCATAAAAAAAATGATAATACATTTAGGGGTCTTCATAAGTCTAATTTTTAAAAGGCGAAAATTAAGAAAAATCTCTCAAATTAATGTTAATTTCAAAGGTTAAAAAATCCGAGTTCGGTGCAATGTCTTCAAATAAAGATTTTGCCTATCTTTGCAGACTTTAATAGAAGGTAAAAGTTTTAGTTTTTAAAGATAATGAAAAAAGACGATATTATTTCTGAAATAGACGAAATAGGTGATGCTTTTATTAGCGCAAATACCTCAACCCCAATGCGTAAAGATGCATTTGATAAGAGCGATGGAGAAAAAATCGAAATCATAAAAAAGGACGTCCAACATATTATGGAAACCTTAGGTCTTGACCTCACAGATGACAGCCTGAAGGGAACACCAAACCGTGTAGCCAAAATGTTCGTGAACGAGATATTTTCAGGATTACATCCCGATAAAAAACCCAGTGCGTCAACTTTCCACAACAAGTATAAATATGGAGAAATGTTGGTCGAAAAAAACATTACCGTTTTCTCTACTTGTGAACATCATTTACTTCCTATTGTCGGTCGCGCCCACGTTGGTTATATTTCCAATGGCACTGTAGTTGGCTTGTCAAAAATGAACCGTATTGTTGATTATTTTGCACGAAGACCGCAGGTTCAAGAACGCTTGAATATTCAAATTGTTGAAGAGCTTCAAAAAGTGCTGGGAACTGAAGATGTTGCCTGTATTATAGATGCAAAACATTTATGCGTAAACAGCAGGGGAATCAAAGATGTTGATTCAAGTACCGTTACCAGCGAGTTTGGTGGACAATTTAAAAATCCCGCTATTAAAAGGGAATTTTTGGATTACATTCAAATGGAGCGAAACTTCTAAATTTTCAATTTTAAAAAATCAACCTGAATGTCACTTTACAAAGAGCAGGCAATTAAAATATACAATTCCATTACTGGGGAAAAAGAAATTTTTAAACCAATTCACGAGGGTTCGGTCGGAATGTATGTTTGCGGACCAACCGTTTATAGTAATGTACATTTAGGGAATTGCCGGACTTTTATTTCGTTCGATCTTGTGTTCAGATATCTGAAACATTTGGGTTATAAAGTGAGATACGTAAGAAATATTACCGATGCAGGTCATCTGGAAAATGATGCCGATAGTGGAGAAGATAGAATTGCAAAACGTGCAAGATTGGAACAAATTGAACCCATGGAAGTGGTGCAACAATACACTGTGGATTTTCATAACACGTTGCAAAAATTCAACAATTTACCACCCAGTATAGAACCAACTGCAACGGGTCATATTGTTGAGCAAATAGAAACCATCAAAAAAATAATAGATCAGGGTTATGCCTATGTTGTTAACGGATCTGTTTATTTTGACGTATTAAAATTCAATAAAAACCACAATTACGGGAAGTTGAGCGGCAGGAATATTGAAGATATGATTGCCAATACCCGAGAATTGGCGGCGCAAAGTGATAAAAGAAATCCGCAGGATTTTGCACTTTGGAAAAAAGCCGAACCACAGCATATTATGCGATGGCCATCACCGTGGAGCATTGGTTTCCCCGGCTGGCATTTGGAATGTACCGTAATGAGCACCAAATACTTGGGAGAAGAATTTGATATTCATGGCGGCGGAATGGATTTGAAATTCCCGCATCACGAATGTGAAATTGCCCAAGGAGAAGCCGCCACTGGAAAGACCCCTGTAAATTATTGGATGCATGCCAATATGTTGATTTTGAATGGTAAAAAAATGGCCAAAAGCACTGGTAATTTTATTTTACCCAATGAAATTTTTACGGGCGAAAATGATATTCTTAGCAAAGCATTTGAGCCGACCGTAGCTAGATTTTTTATGCTACAGGCAAACTACAAAAGCGTTCTTGATTTTACCAATGATGCTTTATTGGCAAGTGAGAAAGGATTTTACCGATTGATGAATGCAATCAATTTAATGGATTCACTTCCCTTCTCCCCCACAACTTCTTTTGATCTGAAAAAATGGGTTCAGGATTGTTATGATGCCATGAACGATGATTTTAACAGTCCGGTGCTGATTGCCAATTTGTTTGAAGCCGTGAAAATCATCAATTCCATTAAAGAAGGAAACGACAGTATTACCGAAGCTGATTTCTCTGAATTTAAAAAGACGCTTCGCAATTTCACATTTGATGTTTTGGGATTGGTGAATGTTACTGCAAAGGCCGATAATAGTTCGGAAAAACTCGCTTCCACAGTTGAACTGCTTATCAAACTAAGAAAACAGGCGCGAGACAACAAGGATTTTTCTACGAGTGATAAAATTCGAGATGAATTGGCAGAACTCGGGATTCAACTGAAAGACGGAAAAGAAGGAACAAGCTTTTCCATTAACTGAAATAATTTTTCAATTTGAAAAAACTGCTCATATATCCATTTATTTTACTTGTGCGGTTTTATCAAAAATTTATTTCCCCATTTACACCATCGGCGTGTCGATATACACCAACCTGCTCTCAATACACTGTGGAAGCACTGCAAAAACACGGACTTTTTAAAGGCAGTTGGTTGTCCATAAAACGAATAGGCAGTTGTAATCCGTGGGGCGGTTCGGGATACGATCCGGTGCCATAGCAATCCAGAGTGGTAAACTATTTTTAAAATCAAAATCATGGTTCTTCGGTTAATAAGACCAAAGTCCGCTTCACTTCAAAATAAAAAGAATAAAGATTTGATCGCAACTAATTGAAGATCGGAGATTTTTTCCACCTGCGCGTTCTGAAAAAATGAAAATCGCAAAATTTTCATATCTGAAAAAACAGAACAAAAAAAGAGATAATAAGTACGCGGGTTCGTTGTGAAAAATATTCGTTTTTGTTTTAGCGGATGAAAACAGTATGGAAAAAACCGC
>DASSWB010000084.1:0-18572 GCA_035705495.1 Salinimicrobium sp.
TGTTCTCCTGTTTCCACATCAAAAAAACGCTTCGGTGTGTTGTCGTAATCAAAGTCGAATTCCTTTTTTCTATCATGCACATGAAAAAGCACCACATCGTGCTTATTGTATTTTAAATGACGGAGCGCTTCAAATAGCTTGTCTTCATCTGCGTCAACCTGAAACATATCGGTAAATAAAAAAACCAGAGAACGTCTTTTCAGTTTTTCGGCTATTAAATGCAGATTTGCATAGGTATCGGTTCTCCCGCTTTTTTTTGAATCAATTAAAGAAGAAAGCTCATTTAATAAAATTTGATGGTGTCTTTCATTTCCTTTTTCTGGAGCGTAATATTCGTAAGTATCACTATAAACGCTTAATCCGACTGCATCTCGCTGTTTTTTTAAAATATTCATTAAACATGCGGAAGCCAAAACTGAAAATCCGATTTTATTCAAACTCCCCAATTCGAATTTTTTCATTTCAGGAAAATGCATTGAAGCCGAATTATCAATAATAATATGGCATCTTAGATTGGTGTCTTCTTCATAGCGCTTCGTATAATATTTATCAGTACGCGCAAAAAGTTTCCAATCGATGTGTTTTGTGCTTTCGCCTTTATTGTAAATTTTGTGTTCTGTAAATTCAGAAGAAAAACCGTGAAACGGACTTTTATGCATGCCCGAAATAAAACCTTCCATCAACTGTTTGGCCAACAATTCAAGGTTTGTGATTTTACTGGTTTTTTGTACTTCCTTTTGTAAATCCATTATTTATGCTGATTCCCTTCCGAAGAAAAATTCGGAACGCCAAGATAAAAATTTAATCGCAGCTTATATTAAATAAAAAAGTCCGGCGTAGAACCGAACTTTTCTTATTTAAAAAATTACTTTTTATAGTAACGCGTCCAAAGCTTCCGAATAAGTTGCTTTTGGTGACACACCTACTTTTCTATCTACCATTTCGCCATTTTTGAAAATTAAAACAGTAGGAATATTTCTCACTCCGTATTTTGCAGCAAATTCTTGATTGGCATCAACATCCATCTTTCCAACAACTGCTTTACCTTCGTAATCATTACTGATTTCATCGATAATAGGACCAACCATTCGGCAAGGACCGCACCAAGCTGCCCAAAAGTCTACCAATACTGGCACATCACTATTTAAAACTTTTTCTTCAAAATTTGCATCTGTTATTTCTAAAGCCATCTTTTTATTTTTTCTATTTCTGAACAACAAAAATAACCAATATTTTTTTATTAATTATCCTATCATAATTAGATTTGGTTATTGGTTAATTAGATACAGTTATGTAAACGTATTATTCGTTTCTCAATCCTTCGAGCATCGCAGTTGTCATCTCGCTTAAATCAAATTCATGTTCCCATCCCCAATCATTTCTTGCTTCGGTATCGTTAATGCTTGACGGCCATGAATCGGCTATATTTTGACGGAAATCGGGTGCATATGAAATTTCAAAATCTGGAATACTTTTTTTGATTTCTGCCGCTAAAATTTTTGGTGTAAACGATAAAGCCCCAAGATTATAAGAAGATCTGATCTTGATTTTTTCCGCTGGAGCCTCCATTATACCAATTGTGGCGCGTATTGCATCGTCCATATACATCATTGGCAAACCTGTATTTTCTGAAAGAAATGAAGTGTATTTTTTCTGTTTCAGAGCTTCATGAAAGATTTCGACCGCATAGTCTGTAGTTCCACCGCCGGGAGGCGTTTTATAACTGATCAAGCCCGGATATCTGATACTTCTTACATCAACTCCAAATTTGTTGAAATAATATTCACACCAACGCTCCCCCGCTTGTTTACTGATCCCGTACACCGTACTCGGTTCCATAACCGTCATTTGTGGTGTATTTTCTCTTGGTGTTGTTGGTCCGAAAACGGCAATACTGGATGGCCAAAATATTTTTTTGATCTGCTTATCTTTTGCAAGGTTCAGCACGTGAAAAAGCGTGTTCATATTTAAATCCCACGCGCGCATCGGATTTTTTTCTGCAGTTGCGCTCAGCATTGCTGCCATTAAATAAACCTCATCAATTTCGTATTTCTTTACCAATCCTTCAATAGCATCATAATTGGCAGCATCGGCAATTTCGAAAGGACCGCTTTGAATTAATTCAGCGTTTCCTTCCCTTATATCACTCGCAATTACATTCTCATTTCCGAATTTATTTCTTAGCTGAATTGTTAACTCTGATCCTATTTGTCCGCAGGCACCAATAATGAGGATTCTCTTTTCCATCAATTTTTTCATTTTAAAAGAACAAATATATCCATTTCCGAAAAGATGAAGGATAGTATCTTGTTAAAAGCAAAAAATACTGGGGACCGCTTCGGATTTGTTTTGAGGTGGCATTTAATTTACCTTTGAAAAAATTTTCGGGAATGAAAAAACACCTTCTGCTTTTCGGGTTTCTCTTGCTTTTTGCGTGCAATAATGAATCTGATCCGGTTTCCGAAGAAAAATTAGACAATCAAGAGCTTACAACTCCACTTGAAATTGCCCCTGTTCAAGAAGTTTCCTTGCTACCACAAGCAAAGAAAGAAGTTGAGCAATGGCCAGCATATCAAAATACCGAGTCGGCAATCAACAATTTGAAAGATTATAATCTTGAGGAATTGATGGCAAATTCGAAACAATTGATTGGTTTTATTGATGAACTCCGAAACACTTTGCCTTCCAATTATAGAGTCCCACCAATCACATCACGAATCAATGTGCTTCACACGAAGACTCAAGTTTTACAACAAGAATTGACATCGGAGACCGTTGATAGGAAGGAAATAAAAACCATTGCGGGAGAAATCGCTTCTTCTTTTGAATACCTTAAAATTCAATTCAACGAATTGTTCCTGCAATCTCCTTCCAATTTCGAAATTGATTTATTTGAAATTGAGGCCAAACAAGATTCTCTGGAACTCATCAAGGTTGATTCCACCAAAATAGCACCAACAGCTCCCGTTGTATCTCCCCTGAAAAGAAAACTTGAATAATTTTAGTTGGGAAATTCAGTTGCTCAATCATTTGATTTTTCTGAATTTAAAATTTGTTTAACATACATTCCGGATTATTAATACCTTTGAAGTCAATTTTTTATATATGAAAAAAACGATCTTACTCCTATTTCTTTTCATTTCCGGCTCCTTATTTTCGCAGTACGCAACTGAAGCTCCTTGGATGCTTGATGCAAAAGAAGCAAAAACAACGAACAGCATTCCATCCTTCAACGAGGTAGTAACCGCCTTCAACAATTATTGGGAAGATAAAAATCCAAATGTAAAAGGAAGTGGATATAAACCTTTTATGAGATGGCAACAACACTGGAAAAATTATTTGAAACCAGATGGAACTCTTCTCACTCCACAGGAAATATGGGGGTTATGGGAACAAAAACAGGCTTTCGCCAACGAAACTGAAGATGATGGGAACTGGCAAAGTGTAGGACCGAATACGCACACCAATACGGGATCTTGGTCATCTGGTCAAGGTCGAATCAATGCAATTGAGATTGATCCCAATAATTCTAATATTTTCTATGTAGGTGCACCGGCAGGTGGAATCTGGAAATCTACCGATGCAGGTTCTACATGGGAACCGTTGAGCGATTACCTTCCACAAATTGGAGTTTCTGCAATTGCTGTTGATCCTTCAAATTCAAACACAATTTATCTTGGTACGGGAGATGAAGATGCTGGAGATACCTATAGCATTGGCGTCTTAAAATCTACGGATGGCGGAGAAACCTGGGAAACCACGGGCTTGGTTTTTGGTAGCGGTTACTCTTATGTTTCAGAAATTTATGTAAACCCAAACAATACCGATGTTGTTTTGGTTTCTACCAGCGATGGGATGTATAAAAGTACCAATGCAGGTGTTTCTTTTTCTATGGTGAAAAGTGGAAGTTTTCGGGATATCAAAGTACATCCGGGCAATTCTTCTATCATTTATGCGGTAACTTCTAATAATTTTTTCAAATCGACCGATGCGGGTGACACATTTACCTTAATAAACTCCGGGTTGCCATTTGTGGCGGGACGCCAAGTTTTAGCTGTTACCCCAGCTGCCCCAAATAATGTTTACATTTTAAGTGCATCAACGGGCTATGCCTTTCAGGGAGTATTTAAATCGACCGACAGTGGGAATACGTTTAGCAGAGTCGATAACGGGCAAGATATTTTTGAAAGTACACAAGCTTGGTATGACATGGCTTTCGATGTTTCAAATACAGACGAAAATATTATGTATGTTGGAGTTCTTAATGTATGGAAATCGACAAATGGAGGTGCGAGTTTTACCGTTTGGAATAGTTGGAGTTCTCCTTTCGGAAGTACGTACACACATGCCGATATTCATATGATCCGTTTTTTTGGTGACGATTTGTTTTTTGGTACCGACGGCGGAATTTATAAATCTACCGACGGAAATTCAACTACAGATCTAACCGCTGGATTGGCGATAGGTCAATTTTACCGAATCGCTGTTGCAAAACAATCTTCCGATAATATGGTGGGTGGTTTACAGGACAATGGTGGTTTTGGATACAGTGACAACCAATGGAAAAACTTCTATGGCGCCGATGGTATGGATACTGCCATTGATCCCGATAATCCCGATATGTACTACGGTTTTATCCAAAATGGAAGTAGCCTCTATTTTTCCAGTACTGCAGGAGATTCCAATTCGGGAGCGGTTTCGGGTCCTGAAAGCGGAAACTGGATCACACCCTTGATTATGAACAAAGAAGGTGAACTTTATGCGGGATACAGCAGATTGTATAAATTGGAAGGTAATAGTTTTTCCATTGTATCAAGTTCTTTTTCCAATTTAATCGACGGTATTGAAATTGATCCTATCAACAGTGACAACATGTATGTTTTTGTTGACGACAAACTGCACAAAAGTGTGAACAGAGGTGTTTCTTTTGTTCAGGCTTATGATTTCCCTTCTGATATAACCAGTGTGGCCGTCAATAGTACCGACCCAAATATAATTTATGTAACAACTTCCGGAAGTTTTGGTGGAATTTATAAATCTACAAACGCTGGAACCTCGTTTACAGATATTTCGTACAACCTACCGAATGAACCAAAGTTAGTCGTGAAACATCAGGGACAACATTCATTGAACCCGATTTTCGTAGGCACCATACTTGGTGTTTACAGGTTGGACGACAGCGTTAATGAATGGGCGGTATTTGGGAACAACTTGCCCAATGTTCCTGTAAGAGATCTCGAAATCAACCTCTTGGATCAAAATATAACCGCCGCAACATACGGTAGAGGGATTTGGAGATCATCAATTCCAATCGATACTCCAGATCACGATGTGCGTTTACTGCAAATCGATGTTCCCGAAGTAGATATTAACTGCGAAAGCTTTTCTCCAGAAATCATAGTGAACAACAATGGATTAAATCCTATTACTTCATTTGAAATAGCTTATTCAATAGATGGCGGAACTGCCGAAACAATTGAATGGGAAGGCACATTGGCAGCAGGTGAAACAACCACTGTTGCAATTCCCCAGATTATCGCGTCACGTGGTGCTCACGAGTTGGAAATAAACCTAAGTATGATCAACGATGCGTTTCAAGAAAACAATGAAGGTTCCAAGAATTTTTATTTAAATGATGCCGGTACGGTGGGATGGATCAATACTTTTGAAAATGCCAGTGATGCGCTCATTGTTGTTGATGCCAACGAAGAAAATCCCACATGGGAAAGGGGAACGCCTTCAGGAATGTTCCTTAATGACACCTCGTCTGGCGAGAATGCATACGCGACCAAATTAAATGGAAACTATCCCAACAATACAACCTCTTATTTGGTTTCTCAATGTTATGACTTGACTAACATTACGAATCCTGTGGTAGAATTTAATATGGCTTTTAAACTTGAATTTGAATGGGACATTGTTTACATGGAATACAGTACAAACGGATCGGATTGGGAGATTTTAGGATCTTTCAATGACCCCAATTGGTACAACAATAATGAAGTGCCCGGAGAAGATTGCCATAACTGTCCCGGTGCACAATGGACGGGTCCTTCACTTACAATGCAACCGTATAGCTATAGTCTCGAAGATTTCACTTCTGAAACGAGTTTTATGGTTCGGTTTGTATTCAGATCAGATGAAGCTGTTAACGATGAAGGTGTTGTTGTAGATGATTTTGTAATTCAAGGAGGCAGTATGGGTGTAGAAAATGCTGCTCTCGAGAACGCTTTTGCCATCTATCCAAATCCTTCAAAAGATATTTTTAATATCGATTTGTCCAAAAACCTGGAAAGTGTTGATATCCGATTAATGGATTTGACCGGAAAGGAAATTTTAAGCGTAAAAGACATTTCAGATAACTATAAAATAGATCTCAGCGGATTTGCTGCCTCAATTTATTTACTACAAGTACAAACAGAAAATGCAGTCATTGTTAAAAAGCTGATTAAACAATAATTGAATTTTTTACCATTTAAAAAAACGACTGTCATGACAGTCGTTTTTTTTTGTGCCTTTTATTGGATACAAATTTTACCGACTTTTATTACTTTAGCGGAAATTAAAAAAATTAACATGATTAAACTCAACAAAATATCGGTTATACCAATTGCTGTTGCACTGGTAGTGACCGGATGTAAAACCTCTACCAACGAAAACGTTGAAGTCACCGAGACTGAAAGTCGCGGAATTAACCTTGAGTACATGGATACTTTGGTAAAACCCAATGATGATTTTTTTAGATATGTTAATGGTGCTTGGTTAGACAAAACAGAAATTCCCGCAGATAGAACCACTTGGGGAAGCTTCAATGAACTAAGAAAAAAAACCGATGAGGATGCATTGGCATTATTGGAAAAAGCTACAAAAGACGAGAATTTAAATCCTTCGTCAGATCAAGCAAAGGCCGTTTACCTCTACCAAAGTATCATGGATACGGTAACCAGAAACAAGGCTGGTGTCACTCCGTTGAAACCATTTTTGGGTCAAATTGAAAGCATTAAAAATGTTGAGGACCTTCAAAATTATTTGGCCAAAATGGAATTGATTGGCGGCGGTGGTTTCTTTGGTTTTGGCGTAGGTGCAGATGATAAGGACAGTAATAAAAATGCTGCACATCTTTATCCTTCAGGTCTTGGTCTACCAGATCGTGACTACTATTTGGATGAAGATACCGAATCTAAAGAAAAACGCGAACAATATGTGGCACACGTAGCCAGAATGTTCCAAATGGTAGGTGAAAATGAGGATGCTGCATTAGAAAGTGCAAAACAAATCCTCGAATTTGAAACTGCTTTGGCAAAACCAAGATTGGACAAAGTGGAACGCAGGGATGCCAGAAATTCGTACAACCCAATGTCGGTAAACGAATTGAAAGGAATTTTCCCAGCTTTTGATTGGAATAGCTATTTGGCTACAATTGGTGCAAAAGATGTTGATCGCATTATCGTGACACAACCAAAATACATGGAAGCAGTTCAAGAATTATTGGCATCGACTTCTGTTGAAGATTGGAAAAATTACTTGAAATGGACTTTGATAAACGACGCTGCAGGCTTGCTTACTACCGAAATGGAAAGGGCTAATTGGGAATTCTATTCAAGAACCTTAAGAGGCGCAAAAGAACAATTACCTCGAAATGAGCGTGCACTTTCAACAATCAACTCTGCCGTTGGTGAAGCATTGGGTAAATTATACGTACAAGAGCATTTTCCACCTGAGGCAAAAGCAAAAGCCGAAGAAATGATTGCAAACATCATTAAAGCCTATGAAGTGAGAATAAAAGCTTTGCCTTGGATGAGTGAAGAAACAAAGAAAAAAGCCATTGAAAAATTGGGAACCACCACTGTTAAAGTCGGTTATCCTGATAAATGGAAAGATTATAGCGAACTTTCTTTAAGAAATCCGGAAGAAGGCGGAACTTATTTCACAAACATGCTTAATCTTTCAAAATGGAGGTTTAGTGAAGACATCAAGAAATTGCGGAAGCCAGTTGATAAAACCGAATGGTTCATGGCGCCACAAATCGTAAATGCTTATTACAACCCAAGTTATAACGAAATCGTTTTCCCAGCCGCTATTTTACAACCACCTTTCTACGACTATCAAGCTGATGCTGCCGTGAATTATGGTGGAATTGGAGCGGTAATAGGACACGAAATCTCTCATGGTTTCGACGATAGTGGAGCGCGTTTTGATGCACAAGGAAACTTGAACAACTGGTGGACCGATGAGGACTTAAAAGAATTTGGAGGTCTTGGAAAGGCTTTGGCCGATCAGTATAGCGCTATTGAAGTCCTTCCCGGAACCAACATCAACGGTGAATTTACATTGGGTGAAAATATTGGTGACCTTGGAGGTGTGAATGCTGCCTATGACGGTTTGCAAATGCACCTAAAAGAACATGGCAATCCAGGTAAAATTGATGGATTTACACCCGAACAACGATTCTTCCTTTCATGGGCAACTGTGTGGAGAACCAAAATGAGGGATGAAGCTTTGGCAAACCTCATCAAAACCGATCCGCATTCTCCTGGAATGTACCGAGCTTACGTACCGCTTCAAAACATTGATGCTTTCTACGAAGCATTTGATATTCAAGAGGGAGATAAAATGTATATTGCACCGGAAAATAGAGTGAAAATCTGGTAAGACAAAATTTTTTAGAATTAAAAAAGGTTGCGAAAGCAGCCTTTTTTGTTTTTAAACCGGATACTGAAACTCGAAATCCAATTCGGCTTTTAAGAAACCGGAATCCATTATTTTTCCTTGGCTCTTTTTTTCGAAATCAAAAACCGGTAATTCCAAGCCTTTTTCGATGGCTTTTAAAGTATAATAATCTTCCCGACTTGTGTGTTGCGGATAAACGGCATTGAAAACCCTGTTCCAGACGGAATTCTGAACAATTTTCAGAATGATTTCGATGCAATCTTCTTGGGAAATCAAATTGACAGGTGCCAGTGGGTTTTTCACTTCGGTTTTACCGGATAAATACTGAATTGGATGTCGGTCGCACCCAACCAATCCGCCGAAACGTAAAATTGTGGTCTTGAATTGTCTGTTCTGAAAAAACAGTTTTTCGGCTGAAATCAATGCTTCGGAATTTGTTGAATTGGGTTCATCATTTTCGGTATAAACAGGAAAATCGGGTCCGTCCTGATACACGGAGCTAGAACTGACAAAAATGACATTTTTCACCTTGGATTTTTCGATGAATTTGATCAAATCCTGCATTTTCTGTGGAAAATCTTCAGGTGAATCTGTTCCTGCTTTCGGGGGAAGGTTCACCACCAAAATTTCCGATTTTAAAAAAGTTTCGATTTCGCCTTGAATTCCTTCCGAAGTGATAAAAATTTGAAAAGGATCAATTCCAGATTTTTTTAAAGTTTGCAATTTGACTTCCGAAGTTGTGGCTCCCTTTACCTTGTAACCTTCTTTCACGAATTTTTTGGCCAGTGGAAAACCCAGCCAACCACAGCCAAGGATAGAGATTTGTTTCATTTCAGCACAAAAGTTTTCTTGACAATCACGGCATCATTGACCACAAATGGTCTTGGTATCATATTGACAGGTCTTTCTGGAACACTAAAAAATTCATTTTCCAGTAAATCATTACTGGTTTCATACATTGTTATCTGCGGATTTTCCCCTTGTTTCACTCCAATTTCCAGTCGGATTGTATCTCTGTTTGCGGCATAATAAGTCAGCAAATTATCGTCGATACGATTTTTGAAAACATGAAAAGTGTCATTTTTATATTGGAATGAATCGGGTTCCATTCCGTTGACTTTAAACTCCTGAAAATCAAATTCTTTATCTGCAAAAAAATCAATTCTGTTTATTTCCCGCTTTGGAACGATTTTTACAGAATACAAAACACGATCGTTAAAGGAAGAATCCTCCCTCGCAATGAAAATTTCCGGTTCTGGCATATCTTTAACCGGCGCAACAGACTTGAAAGTGAATCCTGAATTATATTTTGTGGTGAATACACTTTCATCTTCCACCTTTTTTTTGTTATCATCAATATAATTTCGCGTCCAATCATCCAATAAACTATCATAAGTGTTCCATGAAGCCGATTTTGTTTCGGTATCCAAAATATAGACAAGACTATTTGGCTTCGGGCGTTCCTCGTTAAAATCAGATTTAAAATGAGCCACAACAAACAAAACGAGGGCGGTTATCCAACAAACCAATCCAAGCAACCTAAATTTTTTCAGAAGAAAAAATACCGGCAACACTAATAAAAAAAGAAAACTGGTCATTATGGAAGCTACAAACAAGATTTTGAGTCCCAGTGCGACGGGAAAAGATGGTACAAATGGCATTAAAATAAAAATGGCGGGCAAACACAGAATCGCCATCAACAGAACGTTCGTATTTTCTTGTCGGATGAACAAGAAAAACTGAAGCAGACCGAAAAAGAAAGGAATAATAAAATAACTCGCGCCTTTGAGATAAAGCGCTGCCGCAGCACATAAAAGCCACCATAAAAACATTGGCGCAACCAAAATATTGGTTCTTGTTTCTGGATTAGAGAATTTTCTATAACTAAAAAACCCTATTGTAAGGGCCAAGAAAATGGCGACGGCAATGTAATAATATCCGTTATAAGTGAAACCATGTTCCATTTCCGAATATTGAGGATAGATGAGCAAACAGGCTTTCCAAAACAAAAAACTCAGAATCGCAGGAACCACAACTGTGAGCAGCAATGGAATGAAGCCTTTGAATACCTGTTTTGAAATTAGGGCTTTCTTTCTAAAGCCATAAATGAGCAACCCTATAAAAATAACCGCACTAAAAATCAGCAGCGGAAAAATCCATGCAAAAGGATAACTCAACATACCCATTCCCGTTAAACTGAAATAAATATAATCTTCATCAGCATCAAGGGAAGAAAGATTTTCATTGGCAAAAAAACTGAGCAAAGGCATTAAATAACTTCCTTGATGCGCCAAGGTTTCCTTGTCCAGATTTTCAGGCAGATCTGTCGCGGTATGGTAATCAAAATGATCATCGATAAATGCAAAATTGAATCCGTTGATGTTTCCTTGTTCCCGCAGTACGGTTAAATCAGTATCATTGGGCAACATTTTATAAACACTGTAAGCCAAAGAATTGGTTACAGGATACCGCGGATTTGCGTCTATAAATGCTTCGATCAGTTTTTGGTTTCCTCCATTTGTTTCAAGCAACATGAATGAATTTCCTCCGCTACCTCTAGATTCGAAATTCAGGGTCAAACCCACATTTTCGGACCAAGGATGATCACGGACAAACAACTCGGCACCATTCAATCCCAATTCTTCTGCATCCGTAAAAACAATGATAATATCATTTTTGTGCGTTTTTTCAGAAGCTAAAAAAGCCCTCAAACCTTCCAAAATTGTGGCTACGCCCGAAGCGGCATCGCTGGCACCAAAGGAAGAATGCATGGCACTGTCGTAATGTGAAAGCAACAACAAAGCTTTTCCGTTTTCTGACCCTTCTATTTTGGCAATAATATTTTTTGGTTTGGTGGCTATGCCGTATTTATTGATTGAAAATCCTTCTTGGGTTTGGACAAACAATCCCAACTTTTGAAGTTCATTTACAATGTAATTCCGCACCTTACTGTGGTTCGGACTTCCCAAGAAATGAGGTTTTTGGGCTATATTTTCTACATGGGCAAAAGCACGTTTAACAGAAAAATCTTCTTCTGAAATTTCCGAAGAATCCTCACCTGAAGGCTTGGAAGCATAAAATTGTAGCGCAACCGCGAGAATGATTAGAACGAAGGCAAAAATTGAAAAGAATTTTTTCATTGTAAAAAAAGGGAAAAGATGGTGCTATCAATTACACGTCATATTAATATCCTTAAAATAATTCATGGTTCTTCCTATTAAATTAAATAAGAAGGTAAAAAATGAGTGCAAACAATTCATTTTTCAAATTTTATAAATCTATGAAAAACAATTGAACCAGAAATATTTTAAGATATTGAATACCCGAAAATCATTTAATTTTTGTAAATTAGAAAGGTAAAACGTTGTTATTATGGGAATTAAGAGCTTTCAGGGCGTACGTGCCGAACCGGAAAAAATAAAAAGTGACACCATTTTGGTTTCTGATTATATGTCAAAAAACTTGATTACTTTTCGAGAAGATCAAAAAGTCGCCGAGGTCATGGAGTCCCTGACCGTTAACAAGATTTCGGGAGCTCCAGTTGTAAACGAAGACCATGAACTCGTAGGTATTATTTCCGATGGAGATTGCATGAAACAAATCTCAGAAAGCAGATATTTCAATATGCCCATTGGCGATATGTTGGTGAAAGACTACATGAGTACCGATATTGCCACCATAACACCCGAAGCAAATATTTTTGATGTCGCCAGTCTTTTCTACAAACACGACTGTCGGCGTTTTCCGGTAATAGAAAATGGAAAACTCATTGGTCAAATAAGTCGGAAAGACATTTTAACTGCTGCTTTAAAATTAAGGGCACAAAACTGGCATGCTTAAAACATTCTTCCTGAGACAAAACCAATATTTCTTCTGGAATTGACGTATTTTCTAAAGGTTTTATTATGATACTTTTAGCTTACAGTTAATAAAAATTCACACCCGCATCTTATAACTTTGAAACCCGATCCAAAAAAATGGATAGTGAGGAATATTCTCTAATTCCCTAACATAAGCAATTGCGATATGATCAGCTCAAGACGTTTACAAGAAATGCCGCCGCTGCCCACGAAAAAAAATTGCCGTGAAGCCGTAGTTATTTCCAGTCCTGAAAAATTCGAAATTGTTGAAACCGAACTTCCGCAACCCAATGAAGGCGAAGTTCGCATAAAGTTGGAAGGTTCTGGAATTAACACTTCCAATCTACCGATTTGGGAAGGTCGGGATTCATTCAGTTATCCAATGTTGGCAGGTGAACCGGGGCGTGAAGGTTGGGGCACAATTGATGCCATTGGGAAAAATGTTGAAGATTTTGAGGAAGGTGATATCGTAACTTGCCTTTCCAATCACGGCTTCGCCACTCATGACATTGCAAGAGCGGAAAATGTGATAAAACTTCCGGACCCAATCAGTACGGAACCCTTTCCGGGCGAAGCTTTAGGTGGTTCAATGAATGTTTTTAATCGAAGCAATATTCAGCCAAATCAAACTATCGCAATTGTTGGTTGCGGATTTCTAGGCTTGCTTTTGGTGCAATTGACAAAATCCGCGGGTGCGAATGTCATTGCCATTTCCAAACGGGATTTTTCGTTGGAAATCGCGAAAAAATCCGGAGCCGATTACTGCATTAAACTTGAGGATCACAATCAAATTATAGAAAAAGTGAACGAATTGACCAACGGAAAATTTTGTGATCGTGTCATTGAAACCACGGCAAAAGAATTACCGCTGAATTTATCCGTGGAACTTACCGCAGAAAGAGGAAAATTAATCGTCGCCGGATTTCATCAAGAAGGAATACGAAATGAAAACATTCAAAATTTAATTAATCACAGGATTGATATGGTCAGTATTCATGCAGATCCGAAAGAATATATAAAAGGAATCAAGGACGCCATTTTGGCCATTGAAAAAGGATTGATGAATCCGTATCCATTGTTTACACACAGTTTTTCGTTACACGAAATAGACGAAGCTTTTCAATATTTAAAAAATAGGCCAGACGGATTTATAAAGGCATTGATACTTAACACCTGATCAATAGAAGAAAAAACAACCAACCGGGACAGGAACTTCAAAAACTGTCCAAATAATAATAGTTATATGAAAAGCGGTAAACTAAAAATTTTAATGACAACCGACACGATTGGCGGTGTTTGGGTGTATTCTTATGAACTCTGCAAGGAACTGCAGAATTACGACGTGGAAGTCCATCTTGCCGCGATGGGCGCTTGGCCCACTGAAGCGCAGGAAGAAAAAATGCGTGAACTTAAAAATGTAATTCTTTACAAAAGTGAATTCAAACTGGAATGGATGCAAGATCCGTGGGAAGACGTTGAAAATGCCAACAAATGGCTTCATTCCATTTACCAAACCGCAAAACCCGATTTGATACATTTTAATAATTATGCCGGAGTCGAAAAATATGATGACACGCCCATGATCACCGTTTTTCATTCCTGTATTTCTACTTGGTGGCAAGCGGTGAAATATACCGCAATCCCTGAAGAATATCACACCTACTCACAAATTGTTCAGGAAGCGTTGAATACTTCGGATCTTGTGGTGGCACCTACCGAAGCTATTTTGGAAAAAGCCAAACACGCGCACCAAATTACCGCAGAAACCAGAGTGATCAGCAATGGAATTTCCGAAATCAATTCCGAGGAAAAAGAAAAAGAACCTTTTATTTTATGTAGCGGACGCATTTGGGACGAAGGCAAAAATTTATTGTCGATTTCCAAAATCGCCAAAGATTTATCATGGCCGGTTTACATTGCGGGAAACAACAAAAATCCGAATACAGACGAAATCTTGGAAATGGAAAACGTTCATTTCTTGGGAAGTTTAAAGCCGGAGGAAGTCCGCGATTGGATGAAAAGAGCTAGTATTTTCGTGAGTCCGACGAAATACGAACCCTTCGGACTTGCCGCGTTGGAAGCTGCCATGGAAGGTTGTGCATTGGTAATTAGTGATATTGACACCTTTCAGGAAATATGGGAGGATTCGGCGATTTATTTCGATCCGGAAAATTCCGAAGAAGCGAAAGAAGCAATTATCAAACTTATTGAAAATCCGGAGTTGTTGCACGCATTTGCAGAAAAAGCGAAGGACAAATCGGCTTTTTATAATTCCAAAAAAATGACTGCAGCGTATTTCGGACTCTACCACGAATTGATTACAAGAAAAAAAGTTGAACAAAAGCCTGTAACGGTATGAAAATAGTCATGTTTTACCATTCCCTTTATTCCGATTGGAACCACGGGAACGCACATTTTTTAAGAGGAATTATTAAAGAATTACAACTTCGTGGGCATGATATAGAAACCTATGAACCGGAAGACGGTTGGAGTTTATTGAATCTTCTGAAAGATCACGGTGCACAGAAACTGGACGAATTTAGACAATACTACCCCACTTTAAATCCGCAGTTTTACAATCCGAAAAAACCCATCAATTACGAAGCAATTTTGGGCGATGCCGATCTGGTAATCGTTCATGAATGGAATGATCCGGAAATAGTTGCACAAATTGGGGAACAGAAAGAAAGGTTTGGTTTCACATTGCTTTTCCACGATACACACCACAGAGCGGTTTCTGAAATAGAGCGCATGAGCAAATATGATTTCAGCAATTATGATGCTGCGCTTGTATCTGGTGATGTAATCAGAAAAATTTACGAGGGCAAAAATTGGTTTGAGAAAGTGTGGACTTGGCACGAAGCAGCCGATGCCGAATTGTTTGCACCTGATCGAGATCAGGAAAAAGAAGGTGATTTGGTATGGATTGGAAATTGGGGAGATGGCGAGCGAACCGAAGAATTAAAAGAGTTTTTAATCGACCCCGTTAAAGAATTGGGTATCAAGGCGAAAGTTTACGGTGTTCGTTATCCTCAGGAAGCCATTAATGCACTTAAAGAAGCAGGAATTGAATACGGCGGTTGGTTGCCCAATTATAAAGTTCCTGAAGTTTTTTCAAAATATAAAGTAACTGTACATATTCCGCGAAAACCTTATTTAGAAATGCTGCAAGGAATTCCCACAATACGACCTTTTGAGGCGTTTTCTTGCGGAATTCCACTGATTTGTTCACCATGGAATGACGCTGAACATTTATTTTCTCCCGGAGAGGATTTTTTAATGGCAAAAGACGGAAACGATATGGGTTACAAAATAGCCGAAGTAATAAAAAGCACACAACTGGCGAAGAGTTTATCTGAAAACGGAAGAAAAACAATTTTGGAAAAACATACTTGCGAACATCGGGCAGATGCTCTCGAGAGCATGCTGAGAAAAATGGATATGCCCGAAGATAAAATAGATCCATTACACCATAAAACATTAGAAGCATGAACCAGAATTTAAATATTGCATTTTTCGGATCGAGTATCGTTTCGGCATATTGGAACAGTGCAGCAACCCATTACCGCGGAATTGTGAAAGCGCTCCACAAAATGGGGCACAATATTACCTTTTATGAACCTGATATTTATGAGAGACAACAACATCGGGATATTGAAGATCCTGAGTGGTGCGAAGTTGTAGTTTATAAAAATGAAGTGGCGGAAATAAGAAATATGCTAGAGAGAGCATCAAATGCCGATGTGATTATAAAAGCAAGTGGAGTTGGCGCTTTTGACGAGTTGCTGGAGAAGGAAATCGCCCAAATGAAAAACGCGCACAACCTAATTATTTATTGTGATGTAGACGCACCCGTAACTTTAGAAAGAATTGAAGAAAATAAACAGGATCCATTCAACGACTTGATTCCAAAATACGATTTTATACTGATTTATGGCGGCGGACAACCGGTAATTGATGCCTATTTAAGTCATGGGGCAAAAAAGTGCATTCCAATTTATAATGCTTTGGATCCCGAAAATCTGGAATTTCTTTATCAGGAAAAAACAAAAGAAGGTAGTGAGAGTACATTTTCAAATTTGTGAACACGGAAAAATAAAATTTCATATCAAATCTTGAGGACGGAGGATTAATAAATCAAGTGAAATTAATTTTCCGTCTTTTATTTCGCAGTTTTTCATCGTTTTTTCAAGTTGGAAATTCAGCTTCTCCAATACTTTTTTGGAATTTAAATTTTCTGTTTCCACGAAAGCTTCAATTCGGTTTAATTTCAATTCTTCAAAAGCATATTTCAATATTTCAGGCAAACATTCCTGTATAATTCCCATTCCCCAGAATTCAGGCAACAGCCAAAAACCGATTTCTGCTTTTCTTTTTTCCTTGTCTAAATCATTGAATCCGCAGGCGCCGTAAAATGTGGATTTTTCCATATCACAAATCGCCCACCAAATCCCTTTCCCCGTTTTTTCAAGATTGGAAAACCACTGCATTTGTTCTTTGGTAGCGTCGAGTGTGGTATATTTTACTCCGTAATATTTTATTACTTCAGGATTTGAGAGACCTGTAAAAACATTGTGCAAATCGTTATCAGAGAACTGCCTGAGTTGAAATCTTTGAGTTTGTAGTTGTGGAAAGGCTTTCATCGAAGATTAATTTAATGATAAATCTCATAACCACTTGGTACTCCGTCAATGGTCCGCATTTGGATTAATGTCGGGTTTTCTGTGTTACAACCTTCCGGATGCTGAAGGAATTTATCAATCTTGTGAATTTTTTTCAATTTATAAATTAACGATTTACGTCCATTAAGGTCTATAGTATACTTGTTCCTAAAAATTCCGTTGGGAACCGCACCCTCAGTCTTCCATTCTTCATAAGCCGTAGGATGTATAAAAACAGGATCGTGATATTCTGTTTGAGGGGAAATAATATAATGGTTCCTCGCAATTCTTTTTCTTTTTTCTTTTTTCGGATTTCGATATTTCAAGATGTAATAAGAATGAATTACGCCATCAATTAAGGTATCCGGTTGCTCTATAAATTCATAATCCTTTACAAGATGTTTGTAAGGATTTGTATGCGCAAAAACATCTTTGCACTCAGCAAAATAATTTTCTGTTTTTAAAAATTCATCTTTATTAACACTGCCCATAATGTAAACACCTTCCGGATTGACGAAGTGGATTGCAAGCATATTTTCGTCTTCTTTTCTTGCTATCATATAGTGATCCTGGTCAGAACTGGTTAAGATATACCGCGTTTCCACATCAGAATCTGAAGTATTTCTGTACTCATATTCCAGCATGTAATCAAAATGATAAACTTTTTGAGAAAACAACACGGACGTTATTAAAAGAAAAAGAATCGTAATTTTGTGCATCTAAATGGATTTTGAATTTCCAATTTACAAAAATTGACCAGAAATTCAGTAGCCTAAAAAACATCAGGATGAAATATTTTCTTTCCATCATTAGCATTACCATTCTTGTCGGAATTGGAACAGGTTATTACTATAGAAATACGGGTGACATTCTTTTGGGTGACCAAATAATAGGGGTGGCTATTTTAGCTACTGTTTTTATTTTTATGCCTGTTTTTTTATATCATAGATGGAAAGGAAAAAAGCTGGAGGATTATACTTTAACAAAAGATAACATCAAGAAAATGAAGGATCGAGGATTGGATTAACCCGCTAAAAATCAATAATTTTAAACCATAAAAAAAGTATAAATTTCTTTCTTATTTCCAATATTATCTTAGATTTGTATCTTATATTAATATTTATAATTTTATAATGGAAGGTACAGTTAAATTTTTCAATGAGTCAAAAGGTTACGGATTCATTACCAACGACGAAACAGGAAAAGACATTTTTGTTCACGTTACAGGCTTAAACGGCGAAGCGTTGAACGAAGGTGATAGAGTAGAATACGAAGAAGAAGAAGGAAGAAAAGGACTTACTGCAACTAGAGTGCGTGTAATCCACGATTAATATTTCTATTTTAGTAGTACAGTAAAAGCCGCTCAATGAGCGGCTTTTTT
>DASSWB010000085.1:0-19600 GCA_035705495.1 Salinimicrobium sp.
GTTCTGAATGACAAGCCAATGTCATTCCGACGGAAGGAGGAATCTCTTGCCTGATTGAAATCCTGCTTCCAATCCATAGATTCTTCACTACGCGAAAAGCTTCGTTCTGAATGACAACCAATGTCATTCCGACGGAAGGAGGAATCTCTTGCATAATTGGCATCCTGCTTCCAATTTATAGATTCTTCACTACGCGAAAAGCTTCGTTCTGAATGACAAGCCAATGTCATTCCGACGGAAGGAGGAATCTCTTGCCTGATTGAAATCCTGCTTCCAATCCATAGATTCTTCACTACGCGAAAAGCTTCGTTCTGAATGACAAGCCAATGTCATTCCGACGGAAGGAGGAATCGTTTTGTGACATTCTGCTTCAAACACAGGGATTCTTTCACTCCGCTATCGCTCGTTCAGAATGACAGCAAAAAAATTCTTTCACTCCGCTATCGCTCGTTCAGAATGACGAACCCAAAACAAAAAAAAGACTGCCTTTTCAGGCAGTCTTGAATATAATTTTCAGAAATAAAAAATTATTTCTTGAATTTTGCGTATCTGTTTTTGAACTTGTCAATTCTACCAGCGGTATCCAACAATTTAGATTTTCCTGTGTAGAAAGGGTGAGAAGTTCTTGAAATTTCCATTTTTACCAAAGGATATTCTGTTCCTTCAAATTCGATCGTTTCTTTAGTGTTTGCGGTAGATTTAGTAATAAATATTTCCTCGTTGGACATATCTTTAAATGCTACTAATCTATAATTTTCCGGATGGATTCCCTGCTTCATCTCTTTATACTTTAATTCTTGTGTACTTTTTTCGAAGTGCAAATTTAACCAAATTTTGGAAATAACAAACATAAGAATGAAAATTATTGTCGAAACCTATTTCATATCGCCATATGTAACGTTTTATTATATTTGCTTACTAATCGTGATCTAACCAATCTTTTTAAAAAATGGAAAATCAACAAGTTTCTCCCGGTAAATTTGCTGTTAACTATGGACTTATTTTAGGCCTCGTTATCGTACTTATTTCGGTAATTATGTATGTGACTGGAATGCAATTAGAGGGCGTTCAATGGCCAATTTATCTTTATTATTTAATTTTCTTGGGATTTATTTTTTATGCTGTAAGCCAATTCAAAAAGCAAAATAATGGGTTCTTGAGCATTGGTGAATCCATTAAAGTCGGTGTTGTAGTTGCTGTGATCAGTGCACTTGTTTTTGGCGTTTACAATATAATTTTCAACTATGTAATTGATCCTGAATTCACCAGCCAGGTGATGGATGTTACAAGAGAAAAAATGTTGGAAAACCCGAATATGACTGAAGAAATCGTAGATCAAAGCATGGAATGGGTCGAAATGTTTTCGAGTCCATGGATAATGACTGCCTATTGGTTGGCATTAAGTGCTTTCTTCGGTTTGCTTTACTCTTTAATAGCAGGCGCAATAATGAAGCAGAAGCCTCATGGTGCTTAAATAATTCAAAAATGCAAATTTCCATAGTCATACCGCTTCTTAACGAAGAGGAATCTATTACAGAACTTTATAATTGGATCGCAAAGGTTATGCGATCCAATTCCTTTTCGTATGAAATCATTTTTATAGATGATGGAAGCACGGACGACTCCTGGAAAAAAATAAAATTACTTGCTGCTGAAGACGAAGCGGTCAAGGGAATAAGGTTTAACCGTAATTACGGAAAATCCCAAGCTTTGCACGCTGGCTTTATCCAAGCCGAAGGCGAAGTGGTAATTACCATGGATGCCGATTTACAAGACAATCCCGAAGAAATACCGGAACTTTTTCATCTTGTAAAAAACGAAAATTTCGACCTTGTTTCGGGCTGGAAAAAGAAACGCTACGATTCCATTTTAAGTAAAAATCTTCCTTCAAAACTCTTTAACGCTGCTGCACGAAAGACTTCGGGTTTAAAATTGCACGATTTTAACTGCGGATTGAAGGCTTACAAACATGACGTCATTAAAAATATTGATGTTTATGGGGAAATGCACAGATATATTCCAGTTTTGGCAAAAAACGCGGGTTTTTCAAAAATCACGGAAAAAGAAGTGAAACATCAAGCGAGAAAATACGGAAAAACAAAATTCGGCGTAGAACGTTTCATCAATGGATTTTTGGATTTGATCACCATTTCTTTTCTTTCAAAATTCGGAAAACGTCCTATGCATTTATTTGGTGCCTTAGGTGTTTTTATGTTTTTCCTCGGATTTGTTATGGCTTTCTACATTGGCGCTTCCAAACTGTATAAACTATACAATGATCTGCCCAATGTTTTGGTGACCGACAACCCTTGGTTCTATATTTCCTTGACCACAATGGTAATCGGAACACAATTTTTCATGGCAGGTTTCTTGGGTGAACTGATTTTGCGTAGCAAACGCGACAAAGAACGTTACAGGATCACAGAAACAAGTGGCATAAATTAAGCTTCCTTCCTCAATTATTCATATTTTTGCAAAATCAAAAAATCAAATAATGTCAGAGATAAATTCCGATATTCTTAATAAAGCAAAATCTTGGCTTTCCAATCATTTTGATACAACGACACAAGAAGAAATCCAACAAAAAATAGAACGTTCGCCATTGGAACTTGAGGACGCTTTTTATAAGGATCTGGATTTTGGAACCGGTGGAATGCGCGGAGTTATGGGCGTTGGCACCAACCGAATCAACAAATATACTTTGGGAAGGAATACGCAAGGGCTTTCCAATTTTTTAAAAAAATCATTTCCTTCCGAAGAAATAAAAGTCGCCATTGCGTACGATTGCAGAAATAACAGCAAAGAACTCGCGCAAGTGGTGGCCGATGTGTTTTCGGCAAACAATATCAACGTTTTTCTTTTTTCTGATTTACGTCCCACACCAGAACTTTCTTTTACGGTAAAGCATTTAAATTGTCACTGCGGAATTGTTCTGACCGCAAGTCATAATCCGCCAGAGTACAATGGCTACAAGGTCTATTGGCAAGATGGCGGACAACTCGTCCCGCCACAGGACAAACAAATAATAGAAGAAATAAACCGTCTTGAATACACCGATGTGAATTTTAATGCAAACGCCGGTTTAATCAAAAAAATAGATACTGAAATTGATGAAGCTTTCGCCGAAGCATCCGTGAAAAACGGAAGTTTTGATACACCAAAATCGGCAAAGGAAGACCTGAAAATCGTTTTCACTTCACTGCACGGAACCGCAATCACAATGACTCCAAAGGTTCTGGAAAAAGCAGGTTACAAGAATATTTTTCTGGTTGAAGAACAATCAGAACCCAATGGAAATTTCCCTACTGTAAAATCACCAAATCCCGAAGAACCGGAAGCGTTGGAAATGGCACTGAAACTTGCAGAAGAAAAAAATGCAGATATCGTAATAGGATCAGATCCCGATGGCGACCGATTGGGAGTTGCGGTACGCGATCTCAACGGAAAAATGATCTTGTTGAACGGAAACGAAACCATGTTGGTCATGACTTGGTTTTTAATCGAACAATGGAAAAAACAAGGAAAACTAGATGGGAACGAATTCATTGCTTCCACAATTGTTTCTACACCAATTCTTCGGAATATAGCTGAGGCTTATAATGTGAAATATTTTGAGGTTCTCACAGGTTTCAAATGGATCGCAAAATTGATAAAAGACCACCCAGAAATGGATTTTATTGGCGGTGGAGAAGAAAGTTTCGGTTTTATGGTTGGCGAGTTTGTGCGTGATAAAGATGCTACTACTTCTACCCTTTTGGCTTGTGAAATTGCCGCGCAAATGAAATCCGAAGGCAGTTCTTTTTATGAAAAATTGCTTCAACTTTACAGTAAATATGGTTTTTATAGAGAGGAATTGATTTCAATGGTAAAAAAAGGAATTGCGGGAGAGAAAGAAATCAAACAAATGCTGATCAATTTGAGGGAGAATCCGTTAAAGGAAATCGCTGGAGAAAAAGTTGTTTTAATCGAAGACTATCAGTCTTCCATTGCCAAAAATTTACAAGATGACTCTGAAAATGCAATTGAAATTCCGAAGTCGAACGTTTTGATTTATTACACCGAAGAAGGAACAAAAATAGCCGCTCGTCCAAGCGGTACCGAACCAAAAATCAAATTTTACATCAGCGTGAATACGCAACTTGAGAATTTGAGCGATATTGAAGAAAAAAATAGGCTCTTGGACAAAAAGATAGCCTTGATAAAAGAAGATTTTGATCTTTAGAAAAATCCAAAACCTTAAATGAGCTATTTCAGAAAAATTCTTCTATTTGCCGTACCCTACAAGAGGTTTGCCGTATTAAATATTATTTGCAATATTTTTTATGCACTTTTCAGCACACTTTCCTTTTTAGCGCTCATTCCTGTCATTCAGGTATTGTTCGACAAAACAAAACGAGTGGCCATTGCACCTCAATGGGAAGGTTGGGGAAAAGTAAAAGATTATGTAATTGATGCTTTTAATTATGAGATTACCCAACGTGTAAATGAAGATGAAGTCGCTGCACTGGTTTTTATTTGTGGTGTAGTGGTACTGCTGTTCTTTTTGAAAAACCTCGCTGGTTATTTGGCTGCATTTTTCATCACTTTTCTGCGGAATGGTGTGTTACGTGATGTCAGAAATGCGATCTACAACAAAATTTTGGCGCTTCCCATTTCTTATTTTTCGGAAAAGAGAAAAGGTGATACAATTTCAAGAATTACAGCTGATGTCAATGAAGTACAGAATTCCTTTCTGTCTATTCTGGAATTGATTGTACGGGAACCACTGACCATCATTTTTACGATTATCGCCATGTTGATGATCAGTCCGAAGTTGACTTTATTCGTCTTCGTGTTTTTACCTATTTCGGGTTTTATCATTTCCTTGATCGGAAAAAAATTAAAAGCCAAATCGAATCAGGCTCAGGAAGAAAACGGTCATTTTCTTTCTATTGTTGAAGAAACACTTTCAAGTTTAAAAATCATCAAGGGATTTAACGCCGAAGAGAAATTCCAGCAGCGTTTTAGTGATTCCACGAATCGCTTGAAGCGCATTTTGGACAGTCTTTTAAACAGACAGAACCTCGCTTCACCGACCAGTGAATTCCTCGGAATTTTCGTGATTGTGATTATCTTGTGGTTTGGGGGAAATATGGTTTTAGTTGAAGGAACGCTGGACGGTGCGACATTCATCGCTTTTATGGGATTGGCTTACAATATTCTGACGCCCGCAAAACAAATCAGTAAAGCAAGTTATAGCGTTAAAAGGGGAAATGCTGCTGCGGAGCGAATTTTTCAGGTTCTGGAAACGACCTCAAACATCACCGATGCCCCGAATGCAGTTGACAAAAAAGTCTTTGAAGAATCTGTTAGCATTGAAAATATTTCCTTTAAATATGAAGAGGAATTTGTGCTGAAAAATTTCAGTGTAAACGTTCCAAAAGGTTCAACCGTAGCTTTGGTCGGTCAATCTGGAAGCGGAAAATCGACTATTGCAAATTTGGTGACACGTTTTTACGATGTGAATGAAGGTGAGATAAAAGTTGACGGAATCAATATTAAAGACATTACAAAAAAATCGCTTCGGAATTTAATGGGACTGGTAACGCAGGATTCTATTCTTTTTAATGATACAATTCGGAACAATATCGGATTGGGAAAAGAGAATGCGACGGAAGAAGAAATTATTGATGCTTTGAAAATCGCCAATGCGTGGGAGTTTGTAAAAGATTTGCCCAACGGACTGGAATCCAATATTGGTGACAGCGGAAATAAATTGAGCGGCGGACAAAAACAACGTTTGTCAATTGCACGCGCTGTTTTAAAAAATCCTCCAATCATGATTCTGGACGAAGCGACTTCAGCCCTGGATACGGAAAGCGAAAGATTGGTACAAAATGCTTTGGAAAACATGATGAGAAACCGGACTTCCATTGTAATTGCGCATCGATTGTCAACCATTCAGAATTCCGATTTAATCGTGGTCATGCAACGTGGCGAAATTGTGGAACAAGGAAAACATGACGAGCTGTTGGCCAAAAACGGGATGTACAAAAAACTCGTGGAAATGCAATCTTTCACCTGATCTGAAGTTATCATAAATCAGAATAATCACTGATTTTTCAGAAATAAAAAACAAGCTCTTGAAGTCGGCCGAAAAAGAATTCATACAAAATCTTCAGGAAAATAAAAACGTAGAAGAAGCCTTCCGTTTTGTGGTCTCGACCTATAAACAGCGACTTTATTGGCACATCAGGAACATTGTGAAAAATCACGATGATGCTGATGATGTTCTGCAGAATACATTTATCAAAGTTTTCAGAAACATCAAAAGCTTTAAGGGAGACAGCCAAATTTATACCTGGATGTACCGGATTGCCAATAACGAAGCGATTACTTTTTTAAATTCAAAAGCGAAAAGAAACAATTTAAAGTCGGAAGAACTTCAGCAGAATTTGGTAAACCAGCTGGAAAGCGATGTGTATTTTGAAGGCGAAGAAATTCAGTTGAAACTACAAAAAGCAATCGCTACGCTTCCGCAGAAACAACAATTGGTTTTCAATATGAAGTATTTTGAAGAGCTAAAATATTCAGAAATTTCCGAAATTTTAGGCACCAGCGAAGGTGCTTTAAAAGCTTCATATCATATAGCGGTAAAAAAAATAGAAGAATTCCTGAAGTCGGATTAAACCTCTTTTATTAAATTCAGTCAAATAACCAAATGAAAAATAAGAAGTTACAAAATATAGAGAAACACGGTTTTTCAATTCCCAAAAATTATTTTGAGGAATTTGAACTCGGTATTTTACATGCTTTGACTTCAGACGAAACCGAAAATGAAGTAATATTTGATTTAGCCGAAAAAAATCCATTTTCGGTCCCTACGTCTTATTTTACGGAAACAGAGGAAAAAATAATTAGAACCATAACTTCGGAAAAGATATCAGAAGTAAAAGTAATTCCGATTTATAGAAGAAAATCTTTCTATACCACAGCCGCGAGTATTGCGGCTGTGTTGGTTTTATTTTTAGGAATTTTCAACTTTGAAAAAACTGCGGATCCAACTTCTTTGAATGATATTGAAATTTCTTCTTTGGAGATGTACATTGACAATGAAGACATGGATTTTTCCACTTCCGAAATTACAACGTTTTTTGAACAAGGAACCATTACCACAGATATGGATATTTCTGAAATTGAAAATTCCGATTTACTGGAATATCTTGATGAACACACCATGGACAACACCTACTTAATTGAATAAGAAATGAAAAAATATCTCCTTATATTGATTTTTATCGGATTTCAATCCGTTTTTGCGCAAGACAATCCGAAGGAACAAATTATAGCTTTGAAGACAGCTTATATTACGGAACACTTACAATTGACACCCGAAGAAGCCCAAAAATTCTGGCCGATTTATAATAAATATGACCAGACAAATCACGATTTTCGAAAAGCGAACAGGAATATTTATTGCAACTTGAACGACCAAGCCACCGATAAGGAAAAAGCGCAGGAAATGTTGCTAGAATACATCGAATTGGAAGATCAGCGTTGTGCTTTAAGAAAAAAAATGATTCTTGATATGGCCAATGTTCTTCCGCCGAAAAAGATTATCAACTTGAAAAAAGTGGAAGAGGATTTCCACAGAAAACTTTTAAAAGAATATAGATCCCGAAAAGCTGAGAAAAAAGAGTAGAATTCAGCGCTTAACTCGCATTTATTACCATCGAATTTGATAGGGATATCTTTCGTAAATTACGTTGTCTTCGTTGATTGTATTTCCATTTCGGCCGTTCTCTTTTCCGATTTTGAATAATTCTGAAGCTTCCGCTACATTTCCCAATTTTTGCAGCGCATAGGCTTTGTAAATTTGAACTTCAGAAAAATCAGGATAAATTGCCAGTGCCTTGTCAAACATTTCAATAGCTCCCGTATAATTTTTTTGTTCGTACCGACTCATCCCAAAATAGAACAAATCCAGATGATGAAGCCAATCTTCATCTTTATTTTTCAAGGTATATTCATAATCTTTCTGAAAAATTTCTTCCGCTTTTTTGAATTCGTTCAGTTGCAAAAAAGAGAGTCCGATGTAAAAATCGTAGGAATGATCCATCACAAAATTATAACCGTATCTCATTTTATAATCTTGAAAATCAATGATTGCTTCACGATACGTTTTGGCGAAAATACATTTAATAAAAGCCCGATAGTCTTGCCAACGCTGGCGGTCATATTTTACAGCTTTATCAATATATTTCATGCCAACTTCATACTTGCCTTGTTTGAACAACGGCATTGCTTTTTGTTGCCACAAGTAAGCGATGGTTGAATCTTGTGCTAGACCCTTATCCAATTCCTCCTGCCATTCCCGGGAATATAAATAATATTTGCGCGCACCGTTGGTAAGATACTTTTCTATTATTTCCTCCTGTTTTTCCTTGTTGGGTTTTATTGCTTCAGATTGAACTTCTACAACAGCATCGACCTCAGAATTCATTTTTTCACAAGAAGAAAAAACGATGATCAAAATAGGAAGTAATTTGAGGAGAACCTTCATTTACGCTTCCTATTTAAAAACCAGTTTTGCGATTTTTCCGTTACCTGCTGCAAAAGCAGTATTGTTGTTTAAAAATTCTATGCTGTGAAAGCCTTCTTTCGACAGTAACTTCCAAGTTTTTCCACCATCAGAAGAATATGAAATTCCATCCCCTCCTACTGCTACCAGTTCATTTCCATTAGAATCGGGAACAAATTTAACGCTGCTTTTATATCCCGGACCACTTCCATCGGCAACCAATTCCCAAGTTTTACCACCATCTGTGGTAAAAGCTTTGTTGGCTGTGTTATTGGTCGGATCTAAATAATCGCCACCGATAATAAAACCGTTTTTCTCATCATAAAAATCTATTGAATAACCTCCGGTGGTTTCTTTTCCCTGAACTATGGGAGTTTCAAAAACCTCCCAAGTTTCGGCTTTATCAGAAGAATGAAAAACCCTTGATTTTTTTCCGCCGGAAATAATCCAAGTGTGATCGCCTTCAATAGCAATATTTGAATTACTGGCCGCAAAAGCAGCTTCGCCGTCAACGGTCGCAGGCAAAATATCACAAGAAAGTTTTTCCCATGATTTTCCACCGTTTCTGGTTACAATTACAGAAAGACATCCGTTCATGGGATCGCCCATAGCAATTCCTTCTTTTTCATTCCAAAATTTCATTGAATCATAAAAAACACCTTCAGCTGATTCGGTATAAACCAAAGTGATTTTCGGTTTCACCTTATCATATCTATAAAGTAGTGCGGGATTGTCAACGCTCAAAAAGAAAAAAGAATCTTCGGTTTCTGCGACTGAACGAAATTCCGGAGTTTTTCCTTCGTACGCTACCGTTTCATTGGCAATGGTTTTATAAACCTCGGGGACAATTCTGCCATCATTGAGTTTCACATTTTTTTCAATTTTAAAATGACCAAATTTTCCGTTTGAGCCGGCGTAGAAAATGTCTTTTTCAGAAACTTCGATTGCACGAATACTCACGTCGTCTTTAAAAATAATTTCTACATCTACGTTAGTGAATACTTTAGAATCTTCAGTCGTTTCTTGACAAATCACAGGTAGTGAAAAACAAATCAGAATAAATGCGGATAAAAGGGCTTTCATGAAAATATATTTTCTTCAAAGATAGATTATTAAGCACAAAAAAAACAAGTACCTTTGCCTCCTTATAAAATTTTCATGCGATTACACAGAAATTTGGTATTTGCCATTGTTGATGCCCTGTCCAATATTTTCAACGACGGCGAATACGCCGATAAAGTTATAGAGAAAACATTGAAACGCGATAAAAGATGGGGTTCAAGGGACCGCAGTTTTATTGCTGAAACCACCTACGATATTGTAAGGTGGAAACGTCTTTATGCCGAAATTGCCGAAGTAAAGGCTCCTTTTTCACGGGAAAAGCTTTTTCGCTTGTTCACGGTTTGGGCTACACTAAAAGGAATAGAACTTCCCGATTGGAAACAATTGGAAACCACACCTACGCGCAGGATTAAAGGTCGTTTTGACGAACTTATTAAAATCAGAAAATTCCGCGAATCGCTTCCCGATTGGTTGGATGAATTGGGAGCGAAAGAACTTGGTGAGGAGTTATGGGACAAAGAAACCCATGCCTTGAATCAGCAAGCCGCGGTTGTTTTACGGGCGAACACCTTAAAAACCACAAAAGCACAATTAAAAGAAGCACTAAAAAAGGAGAACATTGAAACCATGGATATCAAAGGTTATCCAGATGCGCTTCAATTGGTGGAACGCAGCAATGTTTTTATTACTGAAGCTTTTAAAAACGGCTTTTTTGAAGTACAAGATGCTTCTTCACAACTTGTCGCTGAATTTTTGGAAGTAAAACCAGGAATGCGCGTGGTAGATACATGCGCCGGTGCTGGTGGTAAAACACTTCATTTGGCAGCTTTGATGCAAAATAAAGGTCAGTTGATTGCAACCGATATTTACGGAAATAAATTGAAGGAATTAAAACGTCGTGCAAAACGAGCGGGTGCTTTCAATATAGAACCACGTCCTATTGATACAACCAAGGTCATTAAAAAATTACACAATTCTGCAGACGCAGTTTTAATCGATGCTCCTTGTAGCGGAATTGGTGTTTTCAGAAGAAATCCGGATGCAAAATGGAAACTACAACCCGATTTTTTGGATAGCATTAAAGAAACACAACGAACCATATTGGAAGAATACAGTAAAATCGTAAAATCCGGTGGAAATCTGGTCTATGCAACCTGCTCTATTTTACCCTCTGAGAACGAAATGCAAGTAAAGAATTTTTTATCTTCGGAATTCGGAAAAGAGTTTACATTTGTAAAAGATAAAAAAGTTTTTGTCTCGGAATCAGGTTTCGACGGATTCTATATGGCACTATTAAAACGTAAAAATTAAATCATGAAGAAATTATTACCATTGTTATTATTTGTTCCATTTTTTGCGATGGCACAACAACCTTATTATGATGATGTGAACCTCTCACTTAACGGAATGGATCTGTTTGAAGAATTGAGCATAAAGGTGACGGTTACGCATACGAATCAAATTTCTTATTCAGGAGTTTGGAACGCAAGTAAAATAACTGATGAAGATCCCAATAATTCTCAAAATGTTCTCTTAATCTACGGTTATAACGATTCTGATGGAGATTCTGATAACGATCGCAGTAGATCTAAAAATTTAAACGGCGGAAATGCAGGGGATTGGAACCGCGAACACGTATATGCAAAGTCATTGGGAACTCCTGATTTAGGAACATCAGGTCCTGGATCTGATGCACATCATTTACGTCCGTCCGATGTAAACATGAACGGCGACAGGGGAAATAGAAAATTTGCTTCAGGTTCTGGAAATGCCGGAACTACGGGAAGCAATTGGTATCCAGGTGACGAATGGAAAGGTGATGTGGCAAGAATGCTCATGTATATGTATTTACGATATGGCTCACAGACTTTACCTGATAACGTGGCGATAGGTGTAGAAAATACAATAGATGACAACATGGTTGATCTTTTATTGGAATGGAATGCCGAAGACCCTGTTTCTGAAATTGAAGATCAACGAAATACATATCACGATAGTGATGGAACTTATGCACAAGGAAATCGTAATCCTTTTATCGACAACCCATTTTTAGCGACAAGAATTTGGGGCGGACCACCAGCACAAGACAGATGGAACAACAGTGATGATGACGAGGCTCCAAGTGCACCATTGAATTTAACGGCTTCCAATGTAACTGAATACACTGTTGATTTAACTTGGGATGCTTCAACAGATAATGTAGGCGTATCAGGATATTCCATTTATGTGGACGGGGATTATGTTACAAGCACAACTGCCACTAGCATTACAATTTCTGATTTAAACCCACAAACTACTTATACAATCGTGGTTTATGCTACTGATGCCGCTGGAAATACTTCAGTTGCCAGTAACCAAGTTGAAATCACCACCTTGGAAGGACCAACTTATCTTATCAATGAAGATTTTAATGACTGTTCTACCGTACCAACAAATTTCTTCCCTTATAGTCAGACAAGTGAACCTTACTGGCAATGTAAAACGCAGTACGGAGAAGATAATACAGGAAGCTATGAGATGAATGCGTATTCCGATGGTGCTACTGTTCCAGGTATAGATTGGTTAATTACTTCACATCCGTTGAATTTTGATGAATATGCCAATGAATTGCTAAGCTTTTATACAGATGCCTCATTTGGTGATACCAAATTGGAACTTCTCTATTCCACAGATTATGATGAAACAGGAAACGCAGAAGATTACACTTGGATTCCTGTTCCAAATGTAGATATACCAATACATTCAGGTTCAAGCGGCGAGGAGATTTTTACTTTTGATAATATCGATGTTAGCAGTATTACAGGAGAAGTTTATATGGCTTTTAGATATGATACTGACGGTGGTGCCGCTACAAGATGGACCGTTGATAATTTTCAAATAGTAGGTGAGGAAATAATGGGAGTAGGTTCAAATGACCTTCTTGATTTCACTGTTTATCCAAACCCAAGCATCAATGGCCGCGTAAATATTTCACTTCCCAATTCCAATCAAGTAGAAATTACACTATACAGCATTTCTGGTAAAAGAATTTTGTCGAAAGAAGAATCCGTAATAAATTCTTCAATTACTTTGGAAAATCTTCCTACCGGATTGTTCTTTTTAAAGATTTCTTCTGATGGAAAAACTGCTACAAAAAAGATAGTGGTTCAATAATATATTTTAAAATTTAAATTTGAAAAAAAGCGGCAATATTGTCGCTTTTTTTATTCTTCAAAAATTCTATTTATATGTAAATTTGCTCTTTTGGTAGAAACGATTCAAAAACGTAAATTAAATGATCCTCTTCTTCGGAACTCACCCCAACAAGGTTTATGCTGTAGAAACGCAACACAACCTCACCGCTCAGGATATTTCAAAATTAAATTGGTTATTCGGCAACGCACAACAAATCAATAAATCCGTTCTCACGGATTTTTTTGTTGGACCACGCGCCGCCATGATTACTCCTTGGAGCACGAACGCTGTTGAAATTACCCAAAATATGGGCATCGAAGGAATCCGTAGAATTGAAGAATTTATTGAAGTTGATCGCAATTTTCACGACTTCGATCCCATGATTTCTCAAAAATATGAGCAACTGGATCAAAATATATTTGATATTCGTGTGGAACCTCAACCTGTTTTGGAAATTGACGATATCAATTCCTACAATCAAAAAGAAGGACTTTCCTTGAATACCGAAGAAGTTGAATATCTGGAAAATCTTTCAAAAAAACTGGGAAGAAAATTAACCGATTCCGAAGTTTTTGGATTTTCACAAGTAAATTCGGAGCACTGCCGACATAAAATTTTCAACGGTACTTTTGTAATTGACGGTGAAGAAAAACCGGTTTCACTTTTTAAACTAATCAGAAAAACTTCCGAAGCAAATCCGAATGAGATCGTTTCTGCGTATAAAGACAATGTCGCGTTTATTAACGGTCCGCAGGTGGAACAGTTTGCTCCAAAAAGTGCAGACAAACCCGATTTTTACGAAATAAAAAAATACGGCTCCGTAATCTCGTTAAAAGCCGAAACACATAATTTCCCAACAACAGTTGAACCTTTTAATGGAGCTGCAACGGGAAGTGGTGGAGAAATCCGTGATCGTTTGGCGGGAGGAAAAGGATCTTTGCCCTTAGCAGGAACCGCTGTTTACATGACTTCCTATTCCCGATTGGAAGAAAACCGACCTTGGGAAAACGATATGGACGCTCGAGAATGGCTCTACCAAACTCCGATGAATATTTTAATCAAAGCCTCAAATGGAGCATCCGATTTTGGAAATAAATTCGGACAACCATTAATCGCTGGATCCGTACTGACTTTTGAACACACAGAAGACGCACGTGCATTGGGCTTTGATAAAGTGATTATGCAGGCGGGTGGAATTGGTTACGGAAAAGCAAGTCAGGCAATAAAAGACAAACCAAAAGAAGGAGACGAAATCGTTGTCTTGGGTGGAGATAATTACAGAATTGGAATGGGCGGCGCAGCTGTTTCTTCAGCAAATACGGGCGCTTTTAGCAGCGGAATTGAATTAAACGCGATTCAGCGCTCGAACCCCGAGATGCAAAAAAGAGCCGCAAATGCAATCCGTGCCATGGTGGAAAGTGATGAGAATGCAATTGTTTCCATTCACGATCACGGTGCCGGTGGACACTTGAATTGCTTGAGCGAATTGGTCGAGGAAACCGGTGGGAAAATCGATTTGGACAAACTTCCGGTCGGAGATCCCACACTTTCAGCAAAAGAAATAATAGGAAACGAATCCCAGGAAAGGATGGGATTGGTGATTGGCGAAAAGGACTTTTCCAAACTTGAAAAAATAGCGGAAAGAGAACGCGCTCCAATTTATTCCGTGGGAAAAGTCACGGGAGATCATAATTTTTCTTTTGAAAGCAAAACTTCAGGTGAAAAACCAATGGATTTCGCTTTGGAAGATATGTTTGGAAGTTCGCCGAAAACAATCATGACCGACAAACATATCGAAAGAAATTATGCGCCTGTTGAATATGAACCACGCAAATTACAGGAATATTTGGAGCAGGTTTTACAATTGGAAGCCGTTGCGTGCAAAGATTGGTTGACGAATAAAGTTGATCGTTGCGTTACTGGTCGAGTCGCAAAACAACAATGCGCGGGACCATTACAGTTACCACTCAATAATTGTGGCGTGATGGCTTTGGATTTTAATGGAAAAGAAGGTGTGGCGACCAGTATTGGCCACTCTCCTATTTCTGGATTGATTGATCCTGTTGCAGGTTCAAAAAACTCGATTGCCGAAGCGCTGACAAATATTATTTGGGCACCGTTGGAAAAAGGTTTGAAATCGGTTTCACTTTCTGCAAACTGGATGTGGCCGTGTAACAATGAAGGTGAAGATGCGCGTTTGTACGAAGCCGTAAAAGGAGTTTCAGAGTTTGCGATCAATTTGGGAATCAATATTCCGACAGGAAAGGATTCGCTTTCAATGAAGCAAAAATACAAAGACAGAGAAGTCATTGCGCCAGGTACCGTGATTATCTCGGCCGTTGGACATTGTAACGACGTGAAAAAAGTCGTAGAACCTGTTTTACAGAAAAAAGCGGGCAAAATCTACTACATCAATCTTTCTCAGGACCATTTCAAACTCGGCGGTTCTTCTTTTGCACAAATCGTGAATAAAATTGGCAATGAAGCACCAACAATTAAAAATGACAGCCAATTTGCTGCGACTTTCAACGCGATTCAGGAATTGGTACAAAAGGAATTGATTGTTGCGGGTCACGACGTAGCTTCGGGCGGATTGGTTACCACTTTATTGGAAATGTGTTTCGCGGACAACAATCTTGGTGCTGAATTGGATTTATCTGGTTTAGGTGAAAATGATTCGGTTAAACTTTTATTTTCCGAGAACTGCGGAATTGTTTTTCAGGCAAAAGATGATTCGGCTGCCGAATTTTTAAATTCAAAAAACATCGAATTTTTTGAGATTGGAAAAGCAATCGAAGCTGATATTTTAAAAATTAAAAATTCCGCAGATAACCTCGAATTAAATATTTCCGAATTACGCGATGTTTGGTTTAAAACGTCATTCCTACTGGATAAAAAACAAAGCGGACTCGATAACGCAACGGAACGATTTAATAATTATAAGGTTCAACCTTTAAAATATACTTTTCCGCAGCAATTTTCTGGACTTCTGGACTCCGATACAACTATAAAAGAGGGAAAACGCATCAAAGCGGCCATTATTCGTGAAAAAGGAAGCAATAGTGAGCGGGAAATGGCCTATGCAATGCATTTAGCCGGTTTTGATGTGAAAGATGTTCACATGACGGATTTAATCAGCGGGCGCGAAACTTTGGAAGATATTCGTTTTATTGCCGCCGTTGGAGGTTTCTCAAATTCTGATGTTTTAGGAAGCGCAAAAGGTTGGGCAGGTGCATTTTTGTACAATGAAAAAGCAAAATCTGCACTCGATAATTTTTTCAAAAAGGAAAATACGCTCTCTTTGGGAGTTTGTAACGGTTGCCAGTTATTTATTGAACTTGGCTTAATCAATCCTGAAGACGAGGAAAAACCAAGAATGGCACATAACGATTCTGGAAAATTCGAGTGTAATTTTACTTCTGTAACAATTGCAGAAAATAATTCAGTGATGTTGAAATCCTTATCCGGAAGTACTTTGGGAATTTGGGCAGCACACGGGGAAGGCAAATTCAAGTTTCCTTATGCAAAAGACCATTACAATATTGTAGGCGAATATGCGTACGATAAATATCCATCAAATCCGAATGGTTCCAATCATAACACCGCAATGCTTACGGACAAAACCGGAAGACATTTAGTGATGATGCCGCATTTAGAACGATCGACTTTCCCTTGGAATTGGGCTTATTATCCGAAAGAAAGAAAAGAAGATCAAGTATCACCTTGGTTTGAGGCTTTTATAAATGCAAGAGTTTGGCTTGAGCAACAATAAAATCAAGAAAAAAAGGCATTTTTTTGAATTCAAAAAATGCCTTTTAAAACCTATTTCGTAAAATCTACATTTTGGTCAAAGTAGAACTTGCAATTTTCTGCTTTCTGAATTTAGTCAAATCGTTCTCTCTTTCAGGGTATTCTTCAAAAATATTGTTGATTAAAAGTTCGAGGTTATATGAGGACGTTTTCGCATATATATCATTGGCTGCAATACCTTTCCATATTGTTTTCAAGTCGTTCTTGTCAATTAACTGGATCATAACGGTTCCTTCCAAGCGCCCGTCTAGATTGGGATTGAATGGAATTGCCGTTGGATAAATCTCCGGTCCCCTGAAGTAATATGGATTGTAAAATGGACCAATCGCATTTGCCGGACTTGCTACGGCAAATGAGTTAATTCCCGCATTCACAGAAGTTCCTTCATTTGTGGTTGCGCAAATTAAAACCAACACATCCGGATTTTCTTCATCATATTCGAATCCCGCATTTTTCATGTTTCGATCTACCGATCTAATGATGTCAGTACTTACATCGGTTTTATTTTTCACTACAGTGTCGTCTTCTATATATTCCGAATCCCCAAAATAGGCGTAGCTCTGATAAAAATCGAGGTTCGTATCCGTGGCCATCATGGTGCTCACTTTGCTACTTTCACAAGAAATCAAAGTAGCTACAAAAACAAAACAAATCGAAAATAATTTTACATTTTTCATGACCCAAACTTTTAATATTTGAGTCTAATATATGCGATTCCAAGAGCGCAGAGTGACTATAGTTATAGTTTAGAAACAATTTAACGATTCATCGAAATTTTTAAGAATGCCTTAAAGTGACATTAATCGAAAAAGAAACTTTTTATTATGAGAAAACGGAACACTTTGATTCAAAAAATCAGCAATCATCGTAGTCTGCTTTATCTAATCGATTAAAAACAGAAAAAATACTGCAACAAACAGGATGAATTGAAAATTCTAAAAATTTTAGCTTTTTCACAATTTTCAGTCTCTTAAAAATTCCCAAGTTTTGTTAGGAATTTGCAAATCCCGTAAATCAAAAATTAAGCGTTTTAAGCATCTTTTTCCTTGTAATTATCATCCCAATCCTTAACTACAGGATCACCAAGTTTATCAACAGATTTTGCAACGATCATTGCTACTGCGGCGTCCCCACTAATGTTGACTGTGGTTCTGCACATATCCAAAGGACGGTCAATGGCAAAAATCAAAGCAAGTCCAGCTTCAGGAATTCCTGCTTGTGCCAAAACGATTACCAGCATAACCATTCCTGCTCCAGGCACGGCAGCGGAACCTATTGAAGCCAAAGTAGCGGTTACAATAATTCCCAATTGCACGCCTAAACTCAAATCCAATCCAAAAGCTTGGGCAATAAAAACTGCAGCAACTGCTTGGTACAGACTCGTTCCGTCCATGTTCACTGTTGCTCCGATTGGCAGAACAAAACTGGTAACCTCTTCATGAACACCCAGATGTTCCTCGGTCCTTTCCATGGTCACGGGTAAAGTAGCCGCACTTGAACTTGTTGAAAAAGCCAATAGTTGTGCAGGGGAAATTCCGTTGATAAAAAACTTTGGTGTCCTACCGGTAAAAGCCCAAACGATTAAACAATAAAAACCAATCATGATAATTAAACCTATCACCACAGTAACCGCATACATTGCGAGCGCCGCAAATAAATCGGCACTTGGGGCTTCCACCACCAAAGCGGCCAAAAGGGCAAAGACACCAATAGGCGCCGCGAGCATGATGATATCAATAAGTTTCAGAATGACTTCATTAAATCCGTCAAAGAAGTCTTTTACGGGTTTTGCTTGCTTCTCAGGAATTAAAATCAGACCAATTCCGAAGAAAATAGCAAAGAAAATAACCTGCAACATATTAGCATTATCACCTGCAGCAGCAAAAATATTCGAAGGAATTATATCCTCCAAAGCTTGTAACGGCGGAGCTTCTTTTTGCGCATTCGCATCGGCAATTCTTAAGGTTGTTTCTCCCGCATAATCAGAAAGCAATTCATTTCTGGTCTCTTCAGAAATGGTCTTCCCCGGTTTAATTAAATTCACCAAAACCAACCCAATGGAAACTGCAACAACGGTTGTGATAATGTAAATGGAAATGGTTCTAAATCCCATTTTTGAAAGTTTCGAAATATCCTTTAAATCTGAAATACCTTTTATTAATGAAGCTAAGATCAAAGGAACCGCAATTAATTTTAAAGCGTTGATGAACATATTCCCGAAAGGCTTGATCCAATCGCCAATAAATTCTGGTCCCCAAGAAAAGTTGGTCATTAATAGTGCGAAAAGAACACCGGCGGCCATTCCGATTAATATTTGCCAATGTAAAGCGAGTTTTTTCATTTTTGAAAAATTTATATTTTGTTCGTTTTTTGAATTAAAAAGAAATCGGCCAAAACCATTGCCGCCAATGCTTCCACAATCGGAACCGCACGCGGAACCACACAAGGATCGTGTCTGCCTTTACCTTGTACTTCAACCTCATCTCCGTCTTTATTGATACTTTGTTGAGGCTGAATAATAGTTGCGACTGGTTTAAAAGCAACTTTAAAATTGATTGGCATTCCGTTGGATATTCCACCTTGAACGCCGCCACTGTTATTGGTTTTGGTTTTTTCAGATTCTAAAAAGATATCATTGTGCTCACTACCTCTTTTTGTTGAACCCGCAAAACCGCTACCATATTCAAAACCTTTTACGGCATTGATTGACAGCATTGCCTTTCCCAATTGAGCGTGCAATTTATCAAAAACAGGCTCCCCTAGTCCTATCGGGACGTTTTCAATAGTACATTCCACGGTTCCGCCTACCGTATCTCCTTCGGATTTGACCTCACGGATCAATTGTTCCATTTTAACGGCTATTTCGGCATTGGGACAACGAACTGGATTCTTTTCTATTTCGGAAAAATCAATTGTATTCCTTTTCGAATCCAAAGAAATTTCTCCGACAGAGGAAGTGTAAGCTGTAATTTTGATATCGGGAATAATTTGTTT
>DASSWB010000086.1:0-30031 GCA_035705495.1 Salinimicrobium sp.
TGGTTCGACGTTTTTTACTGGATTTTCCAGAGAAAACCATTGGAATTGTTTCGGTGGATCCGTCGAAAAGAAAAACGGGTGGCGCTTTGTTGGGCGACAGGATTCGGATGAACGCGATTAACAATCCGCGGGTTTATATGAGGTCATTGGCGACTCGTCAATCCAATTTGGCACTTTCAAAATATGTTGCCGAAGCAATTGAAGTTTTAAAAGCGGCGAAATACGATTTGATTATTCTTGAAACTTCTGGAATCGGACAATCGGATACGGAAATCCTTGATCATTCGGATGTTTCACTTTACGTAATGACACCCGAATTTGGGGCGGCTACGCAACTGGAAAAAATTGATATGTTGGATTTCGCCGACTTGGTGGCGATCAACAAATTTGATAAAAGAGGCTCCCTTGATGCGCTTCGCGATGTGAAAAAACAATACCAACGCAATCACGGGTTATGGCATTCGGATCCTGCAACGCTTCCTGTTTTTGGAACGATTGCTTCTCAGTTCAACGACCCGGGAATGAATACGTTGTACAAGGAAATAATGGATAAAATTGAAGAAAAAACCAATTCCGGTTTGCATTCGACTTTCCATATTTCGGAAGAAATGAGTGAAAAAATATTTGTGATTCCGCCAAGTCGAACACGGTACCTTTCAGAAATAGCCGAAAATAATCGTGCCTATGATGAAAAAGCATTGTCGCAATCAGAAGTAGCTCAAAAACTTTACGGAATTTATAAAACGATTGAATCTGTTACCAATACTCAAATCGGTTTGAACCAATATGGTTTGGATGAAGATGCGCTTCAGGATTCAAAAACGGAGAACAACAGTGATTTTATTGATCTTCTCAAAAAGGAATTTGATAAAGTAAAAATGGATCTCGATCCTTACAACTGGGAAATAATTACTGGCTGGGACGAGAAGGTGAACAGATATAAAGATCCTGTTTACAGCTTTAAAGTCCGCGATAAAGAAATCAATATAGATACACATACAGAATCACTTTCACACATACAAATTCCTAAAGTTGCTTTGCCGAAATATCAGGCTTGGGGAGATATTTTGAATTGGTGTTTGCAGGAAAATGTTCCAGGGGAATTTCCTTTTACGGCAGGATTGTATCCGTTTAAGCGACAAGGAGAAGATCCAACCAGAATGTTTGCTGGAGAAGGCGGACCAGAACGTACAAACCGCCGATTCCATTATGTAAGTATGGGATTGCCTGCAAAACGTCTTTCCACAGCTTTTGATTCGGTTACCCTTTATGGAAACGATCCTGATTACAGACCGGATATTTACGGAAAAATCGGTAACGCTGGTGTAAGTATTTGTTGTTTGGATGATGCCAAGAAATTATATTCCGGATTTGATCTTGCCGATCCGATGACTTCGGTAAGTATGACGATTAACGGTCCGGCGCCAATGTTGCTTGGTTTTTTTATGAACGCTGCAATCGATCAGCAATGTGAAAAATACATTATTGAAAACGGACTTGAAGATGAGGTTAAAGAAAAAATAAAAAATATTTATTCTGAAAAACTAATTGAAATTCCGACGTACAGAGGCGAACTTCCTACTGGAAACAATGGTTTGGGATTAATGCTGCTCGGAGTAACAGGAGATCAGGTTTTACCGGCTGATGTTTATTCTGAAATCAAAAAACGGACTTTGAGTCAGGTGAGAGGTACTGTTCAAGCAGATATTTTAAAAGAAGATCAAGCGCAGAATACTTGTATATTTTCTACGGAATTCGCCTTGAGATTAATGGGTGATGTTCAGGAATATTTCATTACTGAAAATGTTCGGAATTTCTATTCCGTATCAATTTCGGGATATCACATTGCCGAAGCAGGAGCAAATCCTATTACGCAATTGGCTTTAACGCTTTCAAATGGGTTCACCTATGTTGAATATTATTTGAGCCGCGGAATGGATATCAATAAATTCGGACCCAACCTGTCTTTCTTTTTCTCCAACGGAATCGATCCCGAATACGCGGTGATTGGTCGTGTTGCCAGAAAAATTTGGAGTAAGGCATTAAAACATAAATACGGAGCAAATGCACGTGCACAGATGCTGAAATATCACATTCAGACTTCAGGTCGGTCGTTGCACGCACAGGAAATCGATTTTAACGATATCAGAACCACGCTTCAGGCCTTATATGCAATTTACGACAATTGTAATTCGCTGCATACGAATGCTTATGACGAAGCGATTACAACTCCGACTGAAGCTTCTGTGAGAAGAGCAATGGCAATTCAGCTGATTATCAATAAGGAATTAGGCTTGGCAAAAAACGAAAATCCGTTGCAAGGATCTTTCATTATCGAGGAATTGACAGATTTGGTGGAAGAAGCGGTTTTATTGGAATTTGATAGAATTACTGAGAGAGGCGGTGTACTTGGTGCAATGGAAACAATGTATCAGAGAAGTAAAATTCAGGAAGAAAGCTTGTATTATGAAACCTTGAAACACAATGGCGACTTTCCGATTATTGGGGTGAATACCTTTTTGAGTTCTACAGGTTCTCCAACAGTAACTCCAGGAGAAGTTATTCGTGCAACGGAAGAAGAGAAGGAAGCACAAATAAAAACACTTCAGAATTTACATAAGGCGAAGGAAGATAAAATAGAAGAAAATTTAGAGAAAGTCCAAAAAGCCGCGATTCATAACGAGAATATTTTTGAAGTCTTGATGGAAGCGACCAAAGTTTGTTCTTTGGGACAAATTACAACCGCTTTGTTTGAAGTCGGCGGACAGTACCGAAGAAACATGTAAAAACTCGCTGCGCTCGCAGTTAAGAAGTTAAAGAGTAAAAAAAGAAAATAAGCGGGATTGATATCCCGCTTTTCTTTTATCTCGAAAATTCGCTTAAAAATCTTCAGAATTATCAAAAGGGTTGTTGAACGGCAAATCTTCATCCGGATCTTTGTCATCGTATTTGACTCCTGGCGGATTGAATAAACCCCAGCGATCAATAATATAATTCCATTGGTCAAAGGTTTGAACCCACGCTGCAAAAAGCTTTCGAAATTCATCTATCTCGTCGCGTAGTAGGTTTAGAAATTCTATTTCTTTAAAATCTTCTATTAAGAAATTGTTGCACTGGACATATATATCCCTTGCTTTCCTTCGGATTAGCGCCGCATTTTCCATTTTTAAATCATATAAACCGCCAGCTTCTGCACCGGCAATTTTTGGCGCTAACTGAATTGCATCAGCATACATGATCTCACCAACACTGCTCAAAAAAACATTATCCTTTGGTATTAATCCAGTTATTCGATCTACCATATTAAAAATTTCTTTGGCTTTTTCGTACAACGGCATTTCTTTTAGTCTCTTCTCATCCATAACAATATGATTAACTCCAGTGTGCGTAAGGGAGTGATTTTTAAAAGTTTATACTAAATGTAAAAATATTTTTTTGGATATCAGAAGATCAAGAAAGCTTATTTTTTGAAAATTTAGATTTTTTCTAAGAGGGATGTTCAGAATCGGAAATAGTTCTTTTTCAAATAATTTTCAATATTGGAAAAATTGAATTCTTTTGAATTTGAAATGTTTTCGAATTGATCCCAATCCAAAGGTACAGCAATTCCTGCTTCTTCGTTGGCGCGTAAAGAAAAAGGGCAGACAATGGTTTGTGCATATTCATTCCGAAGGTAATCCAAAAAGATTTTCCCCTCACGTTTATTTTTTCTGATCTGAGTGGTGAAGATTTCAGGATGGAGTTTCACCAGTTCTTCCGCCATTTCTTTAGTCTTCTTTTTGATTTCGTCAAAAGTTCGTGTTCTGCGAATTTTATAAGAAACATGAACTCCGTTTTGTCCTGTGGAGCCTATTTTGGGAACAATTTTTTTGGCCTCTAAAAAATCTTTGACCAAAAATGCTGCTTTTTTAATTTGTGAAAAATCACCTTTAGACGGATCCAAATCAAAAACAATCTTATCAGGATGATTGATTTTATCTTTTTTGCTAAGCCATGTGTGGAAAGTAACCGCACCTTGATTTGCAAGATATATGAGTGCTTTTTTTGAATTACAGAGAAATTGCGTGTTCATTCCTTCTTCGGTTTCAATTTCTATTCTTTTGATGAAACTCGGAAAATATTCGGATGCGTTCTTTTGATAGAATCCTTGCTCTTTGATGCCGTCAGGAAATCTTTGAAGTGTTAAAGGTCGATTTTTCAGAAACGGAAGCATCTTTTCTGCCGCCTTCTCATAATAAAGAACCACATCTCCTTTAGTGATTTTCTTTTTTGTAAAAATAATTCGATCGGGATGAGTGATTTCTATATGTTCGATTTTCATCTTTCTCGTTTTAATAATTTGAAATGAATTCAAATCAATATAAGCGTCAAGAATTTACAAAACCAAAAAGATTTGTTGAGTTAAAGGAATCAGAAAAATCGAAATCCGCAAATGCTTTTGTAGAAGATAGAAAATAAATACTTTTACAAAAATTTAAACAACATGGTAAAAAGAAGTAGATGGAAAATTTAGCTTTGTTTGCGGTTGCCGTGTTTACAGGATTGGTTGCTCTAAACAATCCGCTAGGGAACATTCCTATTTTTCTAAGTCTGACGAGACAGGCAAATAGAACCAAGAAAACAATCATATCAAAAAAGGCAACTTTTACAGCTTTTATTATCGTCTCTGGTTTTGTCATACTCGGAAAATATATTTTCGATTTCTTCGGATTAACAATTCCGGCTTTTAAAATTACGGGTGGAATTTTGATATTTTTTGTCGGATTTGAAATGATTCGTGCGCAACAACCAAGTATTGACAACCAAGCAGAAGTTAATTTTAATGAGGGAGTTTCGTTTTCTCCATTAGGTATTCCTATTTTGGCCGGGCCGGGAACAATTGTTACCGCAATGAATTTTACCACAAACGCAAATTATTTGCAGCTGGCTATAATTATTGCCATGTTTGGTGTTGTCATGTTCCTGAATCATTTGTCTTTTATTTCAAGCGAATATTTGGTGAAATATATTGGAGAAAACAAAATAGTGGTCATTGAGAAAATTATGGGTCTAATTATTGCGATTATTGGTACCAACATGTTTATTCAAGGTGTTCAAATTGCTTTTCTGTAGTTTTCCTTTCTTCTTTAAATAATGGATTATTAACCTGTTCTGGGTCTTCCGAAATAAATAATTGATTTATAGGTGTTTATTCAATTAGTTAGTTTACATTTGCACTTTAATTTAAATATTTAACATGAATACAGGTATTGTAAAATTCTTTAATGAATCAAAAGGTTACGGTTTTATTAAAGATCAAGAATCAAACGAAGAGTACTTCGTACACGCTAATGGATTAGTAGATGAAATTAGACAAGATGATGAAGTAACTTTTGACCTTGAAGAAGGTAGAAAAGGAGTAAACGCGGTAAATGTGAGACAAGCTTAAGCTTTTCTTTTATATATTATAGTTTCAGGCCTTGCACATTGTGTAAGGCTTTTTTTATTTAAACACTCGAAATAGGGTTTCATGTTTTAATAGACTTTATTCCATGGAATACGTATTTCAAGCAAATAAAATGCTCAAATTTTTTAGTTCTTAAAAGAATTTACAATAGCATTCCTATTTTGTATTTTTGAAACTTCAAAATAAGAAATGGAAGAAGAGAAAGTAATATTGGTCAACGAAAAAGACGAACAGATTGGATTAATGCCAAAAATGGAAGCTCATGAAAAAGCACTTTTACATCGTGCTTTCTCGGTTTTTGTTTTTAATGACGATAATGAGCTTCTCCTTCAAAAGCGGGCCGCATCTAAATATCATTCTCCGGGATTATGGACGAATACTTGTTGTAGTCATCAACGTGATGGAGAAAGTAACATAGAAGCGGGCGTGAGAAGACTTCAGGAAGAGATGGGTTTTTCAACAGATCTTCAGGATACAATTTCTTTTATCTACAAAGCTCCTTTTGATAATGGTCTCACTGAACATGAATTTGATCATATTCTGGTGGGCAAATACAACTTGGAACCTCAAATCAATCCAGAGGAAGTTTCTGAGTGGAAATGGATGAACTTGGAAGCTGTGAGAAAAGATATTTTAGAAAACCCCGAAAACTATACGCAGTGGTTTATTATTATATTTGAGAAATATTATAACAGTATAAAACAATGAAACTAACTGTTCATCGCAAAGCACATTTTAATGCTGCCCATAGATTGTTTAGAAAAGAATGGTCAGATTCCAAAAATGAAATTGTCTTCGGAAAATGTAGCAATCCCAATTTCCATGGCCATAATTATGAATTGATTGTTTCAGTTACGGGAGAAATTGATCTGGAAACAGGCTTTGTGGTTGATTTAAAAATTTTGAAAGATTTAATCCGTGAGGAAATAGAAGTTCCGTTTGATCATAAAAATTTAAATCTCGAAGTAGCTGAATTCAAAGAATTAAATCCTACTAGTGAAAACATAGCAGTGGTTATTTACAACAAGTTGAAAAAAGAATTGCCTGAAGAATTATCTTTGAAGATAACACTTTATGAAACGCCTCGGAATTTTGTAACCTATCCAGCAGAATAATTATTCCCAATTGTCTTCTTCTTCAGGATACCAATCCTTGATGACAACTTCAATATTGTTATTGGTTTCGTGTATCAAAGCCTTGAATTTTTCAATATTTTGCATTCCATTTTCTCCACGGTAGTGGTAAGGAATAACTTTCTTTGGTTCAAATTCCAATACAGCATCAGCCGCTTTTTCCATCGGCATGGTATAGGGTAAATTCATAGGGATGAGTGCAATACTTATGTTTTCGAGATTTCGCATCTCCGGAATATCTTCCGTGTCACCCGCAATATAGAGTCGTTGGCCATCTTTTTCAATAATATATCCGTTTCCTCTTCCTTTAGGATGAAAATCTTTCGCCTCTTCCCTTAAATTATACATGGGAACAGCGGTTATTTTAAAGCCTTCTACTTCAATGGTTTCTTCGTTGTTTATGATTTGCGTATTTGCATTCAGCGATTCCGGTAGTTGGCTTATCACTGCTTCTGGACCTACGATTTTTGCATTACCTAATCCGATACCTTGCAGTGTTTTGGGATGAAAATGATCTTCATGAATATCGGTTATAAGTACAAGATCTGCTTTTTTCTGATTGTGAAAAGCTTCCGCTCCGCCAGTTGGATCTAAATAAAAAACAAAATCGTTCCACGTAATCACGGCGGTTGCATGGCTGATAGGTATGATGTCGATGTCTTTTTTTATGACAGGATTCTTCTTTTTTCCATTTTTCACTTCAGGTTTATCTTGCTTACACGCGAAGAAAAAGAAACTACAAAAAAGATAAAGCATTAATTTTTTCATTTCCAATTTTTTAGAAAATTAAAACTATAAAATATTGTGTACTATTCATCAAATTTTCCTCAAAATTTTTGGTCCCATGGCAAATCTTCCGAGAAGCCGTATTTTTGTATTTAAATTTGAACTCGGTATAAAAATGGAAATTATAAAAGCTTTAAAATGGAGATATGCAACGAAAAGATTTGATCCTAAGAGGAAAGTTTCTTCGGAAAAAATTTCAATAATAAAAGAGGCATTTAATTTAAGTCCGAGCTCCTACGGACTTCAACCTATCAGATTGGTAATTGTAGAGAATCAAGAACTGAAATACCAACTAATGCAATATGGAATGGGGCAGAAGCAAATTGCAACTGCATCTCACGTATTGGTATTGTGCGTAGAAACAGTCATAGACGAACAATACGTGAGGGATCATTTTGAAAGGGAAAAAAATATCAGGGATACTCCGGATGAAATTCTCGCACCTTATAGAACCTATTTAATCAGGCATTTTGAAGAAAAAGATACTGATTTCACCAAGCAATGGGCGCTTAATCAAGCTTATTTGGCTTTAGGAACGTTATTGACCGTATGCGCGCTTGAAGAAATAGATGCATGTCCAATTGAAGGTTTTGAGCCTCAAAAATATGATGAAATCCTTCAGTTGAAAGAAAAAAACCTACAGTCCGTTTTGGTTTTACCCATTGGTTACCGGGCTGAAGATGATATTTTTTCAGATTTCAAAAAAGTTAGAAAACCTTTGGATGACTCGATATTGGAATTCTAAAGATCATTATCAATAATTGATATATTCCACAATTTCCAAGCCGTAACCAATCATTCCAACACGTTTTGCCTGTTTGGAATTCGATAATAGTTTGATTTTGTGAATTTCAAGATCGTGCAGAATTTGTGCCCCAATTCCGAAATCTTTGTTATCCATAGAAATATTGGGTGCATTGAAAATTCCCTGCTGTTGTAAGGATTTTGCCTCCTGAAGTCGGTTCAGCAAATTAAGACTTTGACTTTCTTGGTTGATAAACACAATGGCTCCTCGTCCTTCTTCCATGACAGCTTTGAACATGTCATCCAATTTTTTTTCAGCGTGGTTCGTAAGTGTTCCCAAAATATCATTGTTGACCAAAGTTGAATTTACACGGACCGAAATAGGTTCATCTGGCTTCCAATCCCCAATTGTGAGCGCTATGTGGACTTGTTTATTGGTTGTTTGTTGGTAAGCTCTTAGCCTAAAAGTGCCGAATTTGGTTTTGAAATCGAAATCTTCTTTTTTTTCTATCAAGGAATCATGTTGCATACGGTAAGCCACAAGATCTTCAATAGACACCAGTTTAAGATCGAATTTTTTCGCCACTTCCACCAACTGCGGTAGGCGGGCCATTGTTCCGTCTTCGTTCATCACTTCAACGATAACTCCCGCTGGCTGTAAACCGGCCAATCTTGCAAAATCTATTGCGGCCTCTGTGTGACCGGTACGACGTAAAACGCCACCTTCTTTTGCTTTCAATGGAAAAATATGTCCTGGCCGACTCAAATCAAAAGGTTTGGTGGAAGGATGAATTAAGGCACGAACGGTTTTAGCTCTGTCGGAAGCAGAAATTCCAGTGGTTACACCTTCTCCTTTTAAATCTACGGAAATAGTAAAAGCAGTTTCCATTGGATCGGTATTGTTCCCCACCATCATGTCGAGTTTCAGCTCCTCGCAGCGTTTTTCAGTTAAGGGAGCGCAAATGAGGCCGCGTCCGTGTGTGGCCATGAAATTGATCATTTCCGGAGTGGTTTTTTCAGCTGCAGCCACAAAATCGCCTTCATTCTCACGGTCGGTATCATCGACGACAATAATTATTTTTCCTGCTCTAATATCATCTATCGCTTCCTTGATGGAATCTAACTTTATATTTGTTTTTGGGTCCTTTACTTCTGACATTTTGGGGGGGAATTTATTTTTCACAAAGATACTCAATTCTCTTCCGACTTAATAATTCCGTACTTCTTCAGCAGGTTTTTTATAGGTTCAAAAAATGCCAAAGGTTGAAACAATCCTCTGTCAGTCGTTGCTCTATATGTTAAGAAGATACCAAGCGGGAACATAATCGCTGTTGATAACCACGTTGCAATGGCGGGGCTTATTCCGCCCTCTTCAGCACTATTTTTAGCAAAAATTCCGAGGAAATGATAAGTGAGAAAAATCAATATAGCGATTACCATGGGCAATCCCATTCCACCTTTTCTAATGATCGCTCCCAATGGTGCACCTACAAAAAACAGGACAATACAGGCAAAACCGAAGACATATTTTTCATGAAGCGCAATTTCAAATTTATTAAGACTAACACCGGCTCTCTGAAACTCCTGATTTTTTGCCTTTAATGCGAAATTGGCGCCGTTTACGCTTCCTATTGCCAAATTTATCAACTGCACCTGTTCGGGTGCTGAATAAAGTTCCAAAACGGAATTTTTTATTTCTGATACGGAATCAATGGATGAAGCTGTCATACTTAAATTATGCGCACCACTTCTGATTAGCATATTTTTAGAAAACTCTTGTCGCGTTTTGTTGTAAGCGGAAGATAGGGAATCAATGGTTTCATTTAATTCAGAAACCTTCAGCATACTTTGTGAATTCGTATACTTTTCTTCTTCAAGATCTACATCATTAAATTCGGTTAGATCAATATTTATAGTATAGGTTTCAAAATAACTCTTGGCAAAAGGATGGTTTTTTTGCTTGCTTCGATCCTTCATCTGGATTTCATCATAATAATTTCCATCCTTTAAAATAAGAGATAAAGTATTAGAGCCTTCTTTTCCGACCAATTCCCCTTCTTTTGCTTTTATTACGGTAAAATTTCCCCTTAAATTGGACTTTTGATGAATAATGACATCGTGAAGAAATTGATCGTTATCTCCCGTTTTTTCATCAACTTTTATATTGATACTCCCTAAATCGTTAAAAGTACCTTCCGTAATGGCCATCGCTGGTTTTAACTGAGCAATATTCTGTTTCAGGTTGATAAATTTATATTCTGAATAAGGAATTACATTGTTGGCAAAGTAGAAAGCGGTAATACTTACGAATCCGATGAAAACCATCAAACTCATCATTGCCCGCTGAAGCGATATGCCCGATGATTTCATTGCTGCGAATTCGTAATTTTCAGCAAAATTCCCAAAAGTCATTATTGATGTCAAAAGAATGGTTAGGGGAAGTACCATTGGCATTAATTTCGGCGTGAAATAAAGCAGAAATTTAAAAATGGTAGCGGTATCCAACTCTTTACCCGCCAGTTCACCAATGAAAAGCCAAACTGTTTGGAGCACAAAAATGAACATGAGAATAATAAAAACCGTAAAGAAGGTTTTTAAAAAACTTACCAGTATGTACCTGTCAAGGATTTTCAAAATTACATACGATTTATGTAATAATCTTTATACTTTCCGGCGTCAAAAATGAAAAGTGTTTTTGATAAAGGCTGATTGGTTTTGAAGCTATTTACAGTAATGGTAATCTTTGTACCGTTATCCTGCGTCTGAATCAGATTGTAAATGTGTTTTGTTTGCGGATCTATACCCAATAAGATATTTTTAATCTCCGCGTTGGAATCTATTGGGGTTAATTTTATATACTGAATTGTTCTCCCTTTAACATTTTGTGTGATGTCCCATTTGTACGTATAGCCGTCATTGTAAAAGGTGAGCATTTTTGAAGGCGTAATCGCATTTTTGTCCTCTGGATTGTAATTCGAAATATTAATTTCCTCATCCTCTGGATTGATAGTGTAAATTTTCTTTCCATCAAACATTTGTGTCGATCCCATTAAATTCAGGACATATTTTTCTTTGGATAAACTAACGTCTCCGCGGGTTTCTTGTTTAATGTTTTCGGCGGTATTTTCTAAAGTGTACTTGAAATCGATTACGATATTATCGTAATTTTCAACTTTGGAAGAAACCTCGTCCAGTAAGGTTTTTGCTTTGGAAGAATTCTGGGCCTGCGATGAGAAACATGTGGCAATGCTAATTGCTAAAATAAGTAATCTTTTCATGGTTTGTTTAATAAATTAATTTCCTTCGTCCAACATTTGATTTAGAGTTGCTAAATCCGTTATGAGCACCTGCCGGGCTTTACTTCCTTCAAAAGGACCAACAATTCCTGCAGCTTCAAGTTGATCAATCAATCTTCCTGCCCTGTTGTAACCCAGTTTAAGTTTGCGTTGGAGTAAAGATGCCGAACCCTGTTGCGCTACTACAATAACTTCTGCAGCTTCCCGAAACAGTTTGTCGCGCTCGCTCACATCAATATCAAGACTTGTGCCACTTTCTTCACCTTCATACTCAGGGAGTTGGTAGGCATCTGGATAGGCTTTTTGCGAACCGATATACTCCGTTAATTTATCCACTTCTGGCGTGTCAACAAACGCACATTGAAGTCGGATCAAATCATTTCCTTGAGTATAAAGCATGTCTCCTCGACCAATTAATTGATCTGCACCTTGACTATCCAAAATGGTTCTTGAATCTATTTTTGAAGTCACCCTAAATGCAATTCGTGCAGGGAAGTTTGCTTTAATGATCCCCGTAATTACATTTACCGATGGCCTTTGTGTCGCAATGATTAAATGAATCCCAATTGCCCGTGCCAATTGAGCCAAACGTGCAATTGGTGTTTCCACCTCTTTTCCCGCAGTCATGATCAGATCGGCAAATTCATCAACTACTAAAATAATATAAGGTAAAAATCGGTGCCCATTTTCCGGATTCAGTTTTCGTGCTTTAAACTTCACGTTATATTCCTTAAGATTTCGGACCATCGCATCTTTCAGCAAATTATATCGGTCGTCCATTTCAATACAAAGGGAATTCAAGGTGTTGATTACCTTGGTGTTATCAGTGATGATCGCATCTTCAGTGTTTGGTAACTTGGCGAGATAATGACGTTCAATTTTATTGAAAAGCGTAAGTTCAACTTTTTTCGGATCTACGAGCACAAATTTAACTTCAGCGGGATGTTTACAATAGAGTAGGGAAGTGAGGATAGCATTCAACCCCACCGACTTACCTTGTCCAGTTGCTCCAGCCATCAACAAATGCGGCATCGTAGCCAAATCGACTACAAAAGTTTCATTGGAAATTGTTTTACCAAGTGCCAATGGAAGTTCCATTTCAGCTTGTCTAAATTTTGGAGAAGCAATCACCGAACGCATTGAAACCATTGTTGATTTTTTGTTGGGAACTTCAATTCCAATGGTGCCTTTACCGGGAATTGGTGCAATAATCCTAATACCCAAAGCGGAAAGTGAAAGCGCAATATCGTCTTCCAAATTTTTAATTTTGGAAATTCTGATTCCAGCTTCGGGAACAATTTCATACAGCGTTACCGTCGGACCAACTGTGGCTTTAATCTGTGCGATTTCAATTTTGTAATTCTTGAGCGTGTCAACGATTTTATTTTTGTTTTCCTCAAGTTCTTCTTGATCTATGGTAATTCCACCACCATTCAAGTTGTAATCCTTTAACAACTCTAAAGTTGGAAATTTATAATTTTTAAGCTCTAAAGTCGGATCAAATTCCCCGAAATCTTTCACCAATTTCTCACTTAAACTTTCATCAATTTCTTCTTCAACCGCCGTTTCAACTTCCATGGCGACATCATCGTCGTTATCGGTAGATTGAATGATTATTTTTTCCGGTTCGGTTTTTTCTGGAGCTTCGTTTTCATCGACAGAACTTAAGGGAATAGTGGTTGGATCTTCTAAAATTCCTTCTTCGGAATCAATCTGTTCCTTTTTGAGCGGACTTTCCTCTGGTAAATTAAAATCTTCCTTAAGTTCTTGTTTTTTTGTTTTGAAAAAATCAGCAATAATTTCTGGAGTCAGTTTTAAACGCACCACCAAATACACGATTAGAAAGAAACTGAGCAGTAAAATTGTTCCCGTGAAACCCAAATAATCTTGTAGAAAATCATTTAATTCATAACCGATAACTCCGCCCAAAAGAGCATTTTGTTCAGCGAAAAATCCGAAAATGATGCTTGACCAAAGCATGACCATGATTCCCCAGAACCAATATTTTTTTAGAAGATGGGTTTTTAGACCAAAAAATAAAAATACTCCAGTGACGAATATTAAGCCTGCTAGGATAAAGGCGGACACGCCAAATCCTTGATAAATAAAAAAGTTGCTGATGCCCGCGCCAAATTTACTTAAGTAGTTTTTGGTTTCCAGATTCCTATCAGATAAGTTTTGAAGTACACTCTGATCCTCTTGCCAATGAATAAAAAACGAAGCAAAAGCGAACAAAAAAGCGATTCCCAAAAATGCCAGAAAACAACCAAGAAGAACTTTTTGTTGTCTGGTAAGGCTAAAATCAGGTTTTTTAAAACTTGTTTTTGTTGTTTTAGAAGAAACGTCCTTCTTTTTTGCCATAGGTTTCATCAGTTGTTGAGGCAAAAATACAAATATATACTTGTTGTGAAACAAATAAATCTACAGCATTTTAGGGAGGTAGATAATTGCCGCAATGATTACTGCAAAAACGGCCGAGAAAAAGACGGCACCAGCTGCAACGTCTTTTATATATCCAATTTTAGTGTGGAAATCCGGATGAATGAAATCCGCAATTCCTTCAACTGCGGTATTTAGTCCTTCTGTACTCATTACCAAAGCAATGGCCAAGATTTGAAAAATCCATTCGGTGGCCGATATTTCGTAATAAAACCCAGCTATTGTTATCAGGACTGAAATAACTGCTTGGACCTGAATACTGGGTTCTGTACTCAATAATAACCAAGCACCTTTCATTGCGTATTTTGCTCCTCTCAAGCGATTGTAGAGGAAGTTTTTCATCATTTACAACAACGTTTTTAATGCTTCTTTATAGTCTGGTTCATTAGCAAGATCTTTTACCTGTTCAGTATATTTTACGATTCCATTTTCATCCAAAACCAGTACCGCTCGTGATAACAAACCTTGCAGCGGACCGTCAAGCATTTCCAAACCATAATCTTTGCCAAAGATCCTATCTCGAAAGTCTGACAAATTTATTACATTTTTTAAACCTTCGTCATCTATAAATCTTTTTTGTGCAAAAGGTAGGTCACGCGAAATACATAAAACCACCGCGTTGTTTAATCCCACTGCTTTTTCGTTGAAGTTCCGAACCGAAGTTGCACAAACATTGGTGTCAATACTGGGAAATATATTCATGATTACTCTTTTCCCTTTATAATCATTTAATGTTGAAGTAGATAAATCATTTTTTAAAAGTTTGAAATAAGGTGCTTTTTCGCCTATTTCAGGGAGATTCCCATAGGTTGAAATCTTCTGTTCCTTAAACGTAATATCAGACATAGTAATTTTTTATTTTAAATATAATGCTTAAGAAATGGCGATATTTAAAAATTATCATAAAAAAAGAAAGGTTGCTCTTAATTTGAGCAACCTTTAATAAAACATTAAGGATAAGGGAGTTATTGATCTATTGAACCCAATACTTTTTTCACAAAATTGTTTGCAGCATCACGTTCTGGAACTCCTTCTTCAATCATTTTATGTACCTCAATGGCTCCACATAAATTAGTGATTAATTCTCCAATAACATCCATTTCAGCTTCGGTCACACTACGATGTTCTGTAAATATCTCCAAAACTTCAACGGCTGTTTCTAATTTCTTAGTTTCTAAATTCCGTTGCAGGTGCCTAATTATTGGTAACTTCATTTAATAGTGATTTTAAATTATCAAGTTGATTTGTTTGAACTTGATTTACAAACTTTCCGTCTTTGAATGTTGCAAAGGTGGGCAAGTTATCGACAGTGGCGAGTTTCCTGGATTCTGGGAATTTTTCTGCATCCACAAAAATGAATGTTGCATCTTCGTGTTCTGAAGCCAATTTTTTGAATTTCGGTTTCATCAATCGGCAGTTTCCGCACCAGCTTGCCATATATTGCACTACAACCGTATTGTTATTTGCAATTTCTTCTGCTAGGTTATCGTTTTCCAGTTCTTTTACCATGATGTATTATTTTTCTGAACTTAAATAAGAAGCGACACCTTCTCTATCAGCTGTCATTGCTTGTTTTCCTTCTTCCCAGTTTGCAGGACATACTTCTCCTTTTTCTTGTACGTGTGTGTAAGCATCGATTAACCGTAAAAATTCTTTTACGTTTCTACCAAGTGGCATATCGTTTACACTTTCATGGAAAATTTTTCCGTCTTCGTCAATCAAATATGTAGCACGGTACGTTACATTGTCACCTTCAACGGTTACAACACCAGTTTCCTCGTCATATTGTTCATTGCTGATATCCAAAATGCCCAAAGTTGAACTCAAGTTTCTATTGGAATCGGCAAGTATTGGGTAAGTTACTCCTTCAATTCCACCATCATCTTTTTTCGTATTCAACCAAGCAAAATGAACTTCTGCGGTATCGCATGATGCGCCTACAACCATTACGTTTCTTTTCTCAAATTCTGATAAAGCTTCCTGAAATGCATGAAGTTCTGTCGGACAAACAAAAGTGAAATCTTTCGGGTACCAGAACAACAAAACTTTTTTTCCGTTCTTGGTAGCTTCCTCAAAAAGATTCAGTTTAAAAGTGTCGCCCATTTCATTCATTGCGTTCACACTTAAATTCGGGAATTTTTTACCTACTAAAGCCATATTTTTTAATTTTTAGATGTTAATTATTTTTTCAACACCACAAATTTAAGATATGAATAAAGAAAAGCCGACTTAAACAGATTTTAATTTCTTATTCTGTTATAGCTTTTATCGATAACAGAAAATAAAATCAATAAGAAAAACTTATTCAGAAACGATTTCTTCAGGCTGTGGTTTTAAAGTCCGGATTTTTATACTAAATGCGGCCACTAATAAAGTCATAAACGGACTTAAATAATTGAACATCGCATAAGCGAAATAAGAAGCAACCGGAACACCCAAAACGCCTGATTGATATGCACCACAGGTGTTCCAAGGAATCAATGCTGAAGTCACTGTACCTGAATCTTCCAGCGTCCGACTTAAATTTTCTGGTGCCAACCCTTTGTCTTTAAAGGCTTTTGAAAACATTTTCCCAGGGACGACGATGGCCAAGTATTGATCGGATGCTGTAACGTTCAATGCCAAACAACTTATCACCGTACTTGCAAAAAGTCCGAAAGTGGTATGGAACAAATTCAACAGCGATTTGCTTATTCTTGCCAACGCACCAATGGCATCCATGGCGCCACCAAAAACCATTGCACATAATATTAACCAAATCGTACCCATCATTCCGGCCATTCCGCCAGATGTAAATAAATCGTTTAGATCCACATTATCCGTGGCAACTGACACTTTTACGGTTATGGCTTGCATAATACCTTTGTAGCCACTCAGAAAGTTAAGATTTTCGCTACCGCCAATTGTAGCTACAAGTTCAGGTTGAAAAATAAGTGCAGCAACGGCTGCCAATAACGTTCCCAATAATAGTGCGACTAATGGAGGCGTCTTTTTTACAATTAAAAAAATCACGACCACCGGAACTACAAAAAGCCATGGCGTTACATAAAAAGAGTTTTCTATGGAATTTAATATGCTTTGTGTTGAAGCGGTTCCTGTAGGATCAATATTGAATCCAAGGATAATAAAGAAGACCAATGTTATTAAGTAGGTGGGAATTGTTGTGTAAAGCATGTACTGAATATGAGTAAACAAATCGGTTCCGGCCATTGCGGGCGCCAAGTTGGTTGTATCGCTTAAAGGTGAAAGTTTATCTCCAAAATATGCGCCCGAAATAACTGCTCCAGCTGTCATCCCTACTGAAATACCAAGCGCTTCAGATATGCCAATCAATGCAATCCCAACCGTGGCAGAAGTTGTCCAGCTGCTACCTGTAGCCACCGAAATAACGGAACAAATTATCAAACTCGCAGCTAAAAATATGGTAGGATTTAAAATCTGCAATCCGTAATAAATCATTGTTGGAATAATACCGCTCACCAACCAAGTTCCGGCCAACGCACCAACCATTAGCAGGATTAAAATCGCGCCTGCGGTACTTTGAATATTACTGGCAATTTCATCAATGATTTTGGTAAAACCGACTTTGTTGAAATAACCTACAATCGCAGCAACCGCACCTCCCAATAATAAAATAAACTGATTAGATCCGTCTAAAGAAGCATCACCAAAAACAAAAACATTATAAGCCAGCATTCCAACCAGGGCTATGACGGGAATTAAAGCTTCCCAAATACTTAGTTCCCGGTTTATTTTTATTTCTTCATTTGAAAAATCGTTAGTTTGACCGTCCATAAATGTTCGTTTGTTTTTTGTGCGCGTAATGATACGATTTTAAGATAAATTTCACAAATGTGAATTTATGGGCTTTGTAGGGGAAAAACAATGAGCAAGATTTTGCGATTTTGGGGGATTTTCTTCCCTTCATCGGGAATTCGATGGGAATTGATAATTTGGTTTTAAACAAAAAAGGCTGTCTAAAATGGACAGCCTCGAATGCTTGAATTTTTAAATTGAATTACTTCACGATCTTTAGTTCCTTCATGCACTTATGCATCATTTCGAAGGTTCTTTCAATGTCGTTGTCCAATCCTATGGAAAAACGTATCAAACCATCGCTTAATCCCATTTCTCTTTGTTCTTCCTCGGGAATTTCAGAAGAGGTAGAGCTTCCCGGTGCGCTGAAAAGGGTTTTGTAAAAACCTAAACTCACTGCCAAATAACCCAAGTTTTTTTCTTGCATCAATTCCATCAACTCATTGGCTTTTTCCAATGAACCTGCATCAACGGTCAGCATTCCGCCGAAACCGTATTCGTCATTCATCATTTTTTTGAACAAATCGTGTCCGGGATGTGATTTCAACCCTGGGTAAACAGTTTTCAATCCAAGGTTTTCGAATTTTTCAGCTAAATACAGTGCATTGGCGCTGTGTTGTTTGATTCGGATGTGAAGTGTACGTAAATTTTTCAAAACTGAAGAAGCGCGCAAACTGTCCATTGTGGGGCCTAATAACATACTTGCGCCATCGTTTACATTTCTCAAACTGTCAATAAAATCTTGGGTTCCACAGGTAACGCCACCAACGGTATCACTGCTCCCATTGATGAATTTTGTCAAACTGTGCACGATAACATCAGCGCCCAATTGTTTCGGACTGATGGAAAGTGGCGAAAAAGTATTATCGACCACCAATTGCAAATTGTGTTTTTTTGCAATTTTTGAAAGCGCTTCAATATCCGCAACTTCCAAAAGCGGATTACTAACCGATTCACAATATAAAATTTTGGTATTTTCGGTAATGGCAGCTTCAACGGCTTCCAACTTCGTAATGTCCACAAAAGAAGTTTGAATATTGAATTTTGGCGCGAAGTTTTTCAGAAAAGCATAAGTTCCGCCGTAAATCGTTCGACTGCATACCACGTGATCTCCGGCTTGGCAAAGTTGAAGAAAAACCGGGGTAATTGCGCCCATTCCACTAGCTGCGACGTTGGCGGTTTCGGTACCTTCCATTGCGGCCAGAGCTTCGCCCAAATATAAATTGGAAGGTGAGGAGTGGCGGGAATATAAATAACAGCCCTCTGCATTGCCCTCAAAAGTATCGAACATTGTTTTTGCCGAGAGGAAAGTGTAGGTTGAAGAATCGGAAACCGATGGGTTTACGCCACCAAATTCACCGAAATATTGTAAATCCTGTATTTTGTTTGCTGGTTTGAATTTCATGATTGAAAAATTTTGTTTAATTCAAATTACAGCAATTTTAGTTTGAAAATCAAGCGAAAGAACTTTCAGCAGAAAATAAAACCATACTTTAAACTAAATTTGGATAATTTTACTTTATTCAAAGTTTGAAAAAATAATAACCGAAAATTTTTCTGATGAAATTCGATCATTACGACAAAAAAATATTGCAACAGCTTCAAACGGATAGCAAAAAGACGAACAAAGAAATTTCGAATGTTTTGGGGTTATCGGTCACGGCGGTTTATGAACGCATAAAAAAAATGGAGCGTGAAGGTTACATTAATCAATATGTAGCGCTTTTGAATCCTGAAAAGGTCGAAAAATCCTTTATGGTTTTTTGTCAGATCAAATTAATTCAGCATTCAAAAAATTACGTAACAAAATTTGAAGCCGAGGTCACCAAACTCACCGAAGTTCTGGAATGTTATCACGTTAGCGGCGAATATGATTATATTCTGAAGGTCTTGGTGAAAGATATGGCTGCTTATCGTGAATTCATGGTCACTAAGCTCACCACGTTGGAACATATTGGCAGTACGCAAAGTACTTTTATCATCAATTCCGTAAAAAGCACGACCGCCATTCATTTTTAGGTTTTTTCAATTTTCAAAAATGGAAAATCCGCATTGGTCATTGCTGATTTAAGTCGTACTTTTGTTTCCATTATTCAAAAAAACACAAATTATGAGTACATATGATGTTGCTGTTATTGGTTCTGGCCCCGGTGGTTATGTGGCAGCAATCCGTTGCGCCCAATTGGGAATGAAAACTGCAATCATAGAAAAATATGCATCGCTTGGCGGAACTTGCTTGAACGTAGGTTGTATTCCGAGTAAAGCTTTGTTGGATTCTTCACATCATTATGATGATGCAATCCGTCATTTTGAAGATCACGGAATTGAAATTTCGGGAGATGTAAAAATCGATCTTGAAAAAATGATGAACCGTAAAACTGCTGTTGTTGATCAAACAGTTTCGGGCATCAATTTTTTAATGGACAAAAATAAAATCGATGTCATTCAGGGAATTGCTTCTTTTAAGGATGCCACTCATATTAATATAGAAACTGACGGAAAGACCCAAACGATTGAAGCTGCAAAAACAATTATTGCAACAGGATCTAAACCTTCCAACTTGCCTTTTATCAAACTTGATAAAGAACGTGTGATTACTTCTACCGAAGCTTTAAAATTAAAAGAAATACCGAAACACCTCTTGGTTATTGGTGGCGGCGTGATTGGTTTGGAGCTTGGAATGGTATATCGAAGATTGGGTGCGGAGGTTTCGGTTATTGAATATATGGATCGAATTATTCCAACTATGGATTCCGCCTTGTCCAAGGAACTGACCAAAGTTTTGAAAAAACAAGGTGTGAAATTTTATGTTCAACATAAAGTAAAGGCTGTAGATCGCAAAGGAGATGAAATAACGGTGAAAGCCGATGACAAAAAAGGACAAGAAATTGAACTGAAAGGTGATTATTGCTTGGTTTCCGTAGGAAGAAGACCTTTCACCGATGGATTGAATGCCGAAGCCGCCGGAGTGAAAATTGATGACCGTGGAAGAATTGATGTCAATGAACACCTGCAAACAAATATTGAGAATATTTATGCGATAGGTGATGTTGTAAAAGGCGCGATGTTAGCGCACAAAGCCGAAGAAGAAGGTGTTTTTGTTGCGGAAACCATGGCCGGACAAAAACCACATATCAATTACAATTTAATCCCCGGAGTTGTTTACACTTGGCCCGAAGTTGCCGCGGTGGGTAAAACAGAAGAAGAATTGAAAGAAGCCGGTGTAAAATACAAAGAAGGAAAATTTCCGATGCGCGCATTGGGTCGTTCTCGGGCGAGTGGTGATACCGATGGTTTCATTAAAATTTTAGCTGATGAAAAAACCGATGAGGTTTTGGGAGTGCACATGATTGGTGCTCGTGCGGCGGATTTGATTGCGGAAGCAGTAACGGCAATGGAATTCCGTGCTTCTGCGGAGGATATTTCTCGTATGAGCCACGCACATCCAACGTATTCTGAAGCCATAAAGGAAGCTGCTTTGGCTGCTACTGACAATAGGCCGCTTCATATGTAAATTATCTTTTTAAAATTGAAAAGACCACTTAACATTTAAGTGGTTTTTTTATGCGGAAAAATTTCTAAATTAGTAGAAGCTAATTTTAACTGCAGAAGACGTGGAAAATAATCGGAAAAATAGTGCAAGATGGGGTTGTGTGATTCTTTTGATCATCATTATTTTGTTGATTATTTTATTTGCCGCTGATTTCAAATTTTAAAAAAAATGTGCCGTTTAATCATTATCTTTAATTTTTAAAAATGTAAAACCATGGCAAAAGAGAAATCGCCCTCGAAAAATTCAGCAAAAAAAGAACCTGTTTTAAATTTAAAGGAAAAACGCGCAGCTAAGGCAGCGAAGAAAAAAAACCGGAGCTGAAAATAAATGTTTTGGCAGGTGAAAAGAAAAATCCGCAATCACTTTGTTTTTCAGTGTATTGCGGATTTTATTTTGTGACCTCGACAGGATTCAAACCTGTAACCTCTTGAGCCGTAATCAAGTGCGCTATTCAGTTGCGCCACGAGGCCTTTTGATTCGCTTTGGTTAAGCGGGTGCAAATATAAGTTTTATTCTATAAATTAAAAAGATTAGTTTTTAAAAATTGATTGATTTAAATATCTTAAAGTTTATCGGCTATTCAATCGATAATTGATATTATCGGGTATTTTATCTATATTTTTTAATATCGGTTATTTTGCCTATATTTGTTTTTATGATAAGTATAATCACGGGGGACATAATAAATTCTCAGGAAACAGTGGATCAAAATGTTTGGTTGAAACCAATTAAGACTTTATTCGCCGAATTTGGGTCCTCTCCAAAGAACTGGGAAATATTTAGAGGAGATAGTTTTCAATTGGAAATTCCCCAACCTGAAGAAGCCTATCTGGCCGCACTGCGTATCAAAGCCGAAATAAAACTGATCAAAAACCTTGATGTGAGAATGGCTATTGGGATTGGAAAAAAACAATTTGATGCTTCCAAAATAACCGAAAGCAACGGAGAAGCTTTTGTCAATTCCGGTGAAAAATTTGAAATTTTAAAAAAGGAAAAAATCAATCTCGCCATTAAATCACCCTGGGATTCGTTTGATCGTGAAATGAATCTATTTTTCAAATTAGCGCTGAATACAATGGACAACTGGAGCGTGAAATCCGTGGAAATTATAAGAATTATGCTCAAAACCCCGGATATAAATCAAAAGGAAATTGGAAAAATATTGGGAATTGCACAATCCTCTGTCAGTGAAAGACAAAAGCGTGCTTTCTGGTCTGAGCTAATGGAAATCGATGCAGTTTATAGGGAAAAGCTTAAAAAATTGATGGAATGACTTTATTGATAAAATTCATTTTGGCACATTTAATAGGTGATTTTTTATTACAACCTACAAGTTGGGTGAAGGAAAAGGAAATTAAGAAAGCTGCTTCATTCAAAATTTATTTGCATGTTTTAATCCATGCCGGATTGCTTTTTTTGCTGACGTGGGATTTAAATTTGTGGTTGCCGATCGTCATTATTGCATTCAGCCATTTTATTATTGATCTTTTAAAATTGTATTTTCAAAATGCGGAAACAAGGCGCCGATGGTTTTTTGTGGATCAGATCTTACATCTGACTGTTCTCGTTATTGTTTTTTGTGTTTTGGAAAAACCATCTTTAAACCTTGAAATACTCTTCACTGAAGCGAATCTCCTGTTTCTGGCAGGCCTCGTTTTTTTGAGTTTTCCTGCTGCGGTGGTCATGCGGATGTTGCTGATCAAACTTGCTTCAAATATTCCTGATGGTCAAGATGAATCTTTATCAAATGCCGGAACGTACATTGGAATTTTGGAGCGTTTGCTGGTTTTTGTTTTCATTATAATAAATCATTGGGAAGCTGTCGGTTTTCTAATCGCTGCCAAGTCAATTTTTCGCTTTGGGGATCTCAAGGAATCCAAGGACCGAAAATTGACAGAATATATCTTGATTGGTACTTTTTTAAGTTTTGGAATTGCGATTTTCTGCGGATTGCTGATTAAAACGTTACTTGTCTAGGAACTACAAGACAACATTGAACAACCCGCCGTTTTAGAAGCCCAATCTGGTCGTTTCTGAAAAAATTCCTTGGAGGTTTCAGCGTAGGGGTCTTTCAATGCTTTTTCAAGTTTCAGAAAAAGATAATTTTCTCCTTTTTCAAGTCCTTCTATGGCCTGAAACAGTAAATAATTCCGAAGAATAAAATACGGATTGTTGTTTTTTATCATTTTCTGAGATTCTTCATGCGGAATTTCATTCTGTTTCAATCGTTCTTGATACGAAAGAATCAAACTGTACAAAAGTGAAATTTGAGTTTCATCCGGGTCAACATAAAAACATTTTTCAAAGTATTCAATCAGCGTTTTTTCATCTTCAAAAATCAGTGGTAAATCAATCAAAAGCCTGTAAAATATCGTCATGTCCGGCTGAATTTCGGACAGCACATTTTCAAAATGATGAATCAAGTCTTTATCATTTTCCCGTAATTCATCCAATCCCAATTTCTTGCACATCATAGCATAGTAACATGAATAATAAATATCTTCATAAGCTTCCAAAGCCTGTACAAGAGCGGCGGTTTCTTTGAAAAGAGGAGCAAGTGCGTTTGCCAAACAACCCAAATTCCAATATCCGATAGAGGCTTGTTTTCCAAAGGCATAGCGTCTTCCGGGCAAATCGGTTGTATTGGGAGTAAACGATGGATCGTAATTGTCCATAAATGAAAACGGACCGTAATCTATCGTCAGACCTAAGATTGACATGTTATCGGTGTTCATTACACCGTGTACAAAACCGACGCGATGCCATTCCACCATTAATTCCGCAGTCTTTTTTACCACTTCATCAAAAAAATTCAAAATTTTGTTTTCTCCCTTGATGGTAGGGTAATATTTGTCAATCGTCCAATCTGTCAATTGTTGTAAATTCTCTTTCTCATTGCATGCAGCGAGTATTTCAAAATTTCCAAATCTCAAAAAACTCGGTGCAACGCGCGAAACAATTGCTCCTGGTTCATAGGCGGGATTTCCGTTGTAAAACATGTCTCTCAACACATTTTCTCCTGTTGTAACCAAACTTAGGGCACGCGTTGTTGGTACACCGAGATAATACATCGCCTCGCTTACCAAATATTCCCTAACCGATGAGCGTAGAACAGCGCGCCCATCGGCACTTCTTGAGTATGCGGTGGGTCCAGCTCCTTTTAGTTGAAGTTCCCAGGTTTTTTCTGCTGTTTTGATCTCACCCAATGTAATTGCTCTTCCGTCACCCAATTGACCTGCCCAATTTCCGAATTGATGTCCGCCGTAACAAGCGGCATAAGGTCTCATTGAGGGAGTCACTAAATTTCCGGCTAAAATATTTAAATCGTTTTTTTCGGGTTGTTCCAGTCCCATTTCTTCTGCAAGCTTTTCATTCCAACTAATGAGTTTCGGATTTTTTACTGGTGTGGGATGTGCTTTTGAATAAAACGATTTTGGGGTTTGCCTTGGGGATAAATCACCGCTGTTGTCTCCTGGAAAAGTTTGGGTGAACTCATTTCTAAACTCAATGGCATTCAATTTCATACCCCGTATTTTTTAAATAAAAAAACCTGACGTCAGACGACAGGTTTTTTTCCAAACGAACAAAAACTATTGAATAAATGTAGTAATTTCTTTTTGACAAGGCCTTAAGATAACAAAATTTTAACTAAATTATTGAACATTGATTAATCGTCTAAATATCTTTTTCAAAGACATATTTTGACGTGTAATTTTAATAATTTTAACGCGTTCCAGAAAACAAATTTTATCGAAATGAAAAACCAGACCCAGATCAAATGTCCCGATTGTGGTTGCGCGATTGATGTAAATGATATTCTTTCACATCAGTTGGAAGAAGAACTGCGGAAAAAATTCAACGCACAACTTTCCGAAGAGCGAAAAAGGGTGGAATCAAAAGAAAATGAGCTGTTGAAACGCCAAGAAGAATTTGAATTAAAGAGAAGGCAACAAAATGAACTCTTTCAGGAAAAATTGGATCAGAAGCTAAAAGAAGAGCGGCAAATAATAGAACAAAAACTGAAATCCAAATTTTTAGAAGAACAAAGCGATCAGTTGAAGGAACTTCAAAAGGAGTTGAACGAAAAAAGCGAACAGGTTCGGGAATTGAATCGAAGCAAAGCAGAAATCGAAAAGTTAAAGCGGGAAAAACTTGAGTTGAAAGAAGCTGCAGAAGCGGAAGCTCAGAAGAAATTGAATGAAATTTTGCTTTCTGAAAAAGAAAAAATACGCAAATCCGAAGAAGAGAAAAATGAAATGAAACTTCGGGAGATGCAGAAGCAGTTGGAAGACCAAAAAAGGCTGACTGAAGAAATGAAACGGAAGCAAGAGCAAGGAAGCATGCAACTGCAAGGTGAAGTCCAGGAACTTGCCATTGAAGAATGGTTGGCTTCAAATTTTCCGTTGGATACAATTGATGAAATAAAAAAGGGTGCGCGTGGTGGTGACTGTTTACACGTGGTTCATACGCGTTCAAGGCAAAATTGCGGTTGCATTTATTATGAAAGTAAGCGTACCAAAGATTTTAATCCTGGTTGGATTGAAAAATTCAAAAGAGACATGCAGGAGAAAGGAGCCAATATTGGAGTGATCGTTACGGAAGCCATGCCGGCAGGAATGGAACGCATGGGGCTTATGGACGGAATTTGGATATGTTCATACGAAGAATTTAAAGGACTTTGCACCGTTTTGAGGGAATCAATTATTCAATTAAGCAGCGCCATTGTGAGTCAGGAGAACAAAGGAGACAAAATGCACATGTTGTACGATTATCTAACCAGTAACAGTTTCAAATTTCAAATAGAGGCTATTGTGGAAGGCTTTACCCAAATGAAAACTGATTTGGAAAGCGAAAAACGCGCGATGCAGCGGATTTGGAAGCAACGCGAAAAGCAAATTGAAAAAGTTACAATCAATACCGTTGAAATGTATGCTTCAATTAAGGGTATTGCAGGTAAAGCTGTTGGAACCGTACAAGCGCTTGAACTTGCAGAAGAAGTTGATTGAAAAAACGAAATTTCAAAAAACCTGTTCGGGTTAATTCTTGAATAGGTTTTCTTTTTACATTTGCACCGATGAAAGGTTCAGGTAAATTTAATTTTTTGTTTATAGTTCTACTTGTTCTGCTTACGCAGACGGCTGCTTTTGCAGGAGTGGAACCTAGCCATTTTTCCACGGAAAATGAGCCTGCTGGAGCCGAAATTTCCAAACAAAGCTTTGGAGATGTTTTCTTTATCGAAACGGGTGAACAGATACTGATCTCCGGTGATATTCCTTTTTTCAAATTAAAAAATAAAGATCAGGCTCGCGTCATTTCTTCGGTCTTGTCTGATTTGGAGGAGCAGAAAAATTACTTGCTATCATCAAAATTTATTGATGTCGGCCTAAGTTCTTCATTGATTATTTTCCCTTTCCATTATTTCTGGTAATTCTTGAAAATTTATTGGATAAGAAAGAGTTCAGTTAATCCTGAACTTATTCCTGTGTATTTATTTAACTAGAATTAATTTAATTAACAGAATAATGGATTTATCATTAATACTAATTTCTGGTGCCTTAATAGCGGGCATCGTCGTTCCGATTTATTTTCTGATCTTCTCAGGTAATAGCGATACAAGAAGATTGATCAAAAAATTCAACGCAGTTGCAAAAGAAAACAATTTGAATATTAAAACCAGGGAAGTCTTTTGGGATAAAGTAATAGGAATTGATCCCGATGCACAAAAACTTCTAATTTTAAAAATGGAAGATTCAGATTTTTCTTCGGAAATAATAGAGATCTCAAACGTACAGCAATGTGAACCTGTAACGGATTATTCGGTTTCACAAAACAAGCAGCAGAATCTTGAAACTGTTTATTTGAAATTAAAATTTAACTCAAATCAACACCCGATTTCAATTTGTTTTTATGACGCCGCTTCATCCATGATGCCCAATTATGAAATCGAACGCGTGAAAAAATGGTGTGACCTAATTCAAGGATAATCAGAATCCTTTTTTGAAAATGAAAAAACTCCGTTTAATACGGAGTTTTTTATTGAATTATTTTCGTGCCCATTTTTTCGTCTGGGAATGATATAGAAAATAATTCCTAATATTGCGTTTTCAAAAAATTGCAAATGGATACAAAAGATAGCAACGGTAATATTTTAAACGACGGTGATTCGGTTCATGTGGTAAAGGATCTTAAAGTAAAAGGAACATCCACCACCCTGAAAAGAGGAAACGTGATTAAGAATATTCGATTAACGGGAAGTCCGGATGAAGTAGAGTGTAGGGTTGGAAAAAGCGTTTTCGTATTGAAGACCCAATTCCTGAAGAAGGCATAATTTCAATAAAGAAAAAACCCATTTCTTTCGAAATGGGTTTCCTCTCCAACATAAACATTGCTAAATTAATAGCAACTCAACCAATCTTTATTTTTTTGCCTTACGGTTCAATCTATCTTCTGCCATATCGGTTAGAAGATCATCTGTTTTATATTCTTCGTCCAACGTTTTTTGCAGTTCGCTAGCGATAGCGTCATGTCCAAGTTCTTTGGCATATCGCACCGCTGTTCCGTAAGCAGATATTTCGTAATGTTCTACCCGTTGTGCTTCTGCAATTAAGCCAGCATCCATCACTTCCTTCTCGGTATCTTCTTTCAAAAAGCCTTCAGTTTCGGCAATTAAACCTTTCATTGCTTTGCAAGTTTCTCCCGAAGGTTTTACGCCTAATTTGTCGCAAATTTCTTCAATTCGCTTTTTGTGGTTTTTTGTTTCTTCTAAATGTTTTTCAAAAGCTTTTTGCAGTTTTGAATCGTTTGCTTTTTTGGCCATTTTTGGTAAAGCTTCGGCTAACTGACTTTCTGCGCTATATAAATCTTTAAGTTCGTGTTCGAATAAATCCTGTAAGTTCTTCATATCCAATTTCATTTTTTTTGTTCTGTAAATTTAATTACGCAGCACCTCGGCCATAGTTAAATAACTAATAAATATTTGTTGTTTTTTTACTAACAATAATTTTAACGAATAGGAAGCCTAGGAGCTTTGGAGAGGTGTGTTATTAATCCAGTGAATTTTTGGTCACCCAAACTTTCCAAGCCAAGAGGGCCATTTGAAATTTATTCGCCCTTTGGAGATCCAAGCGTTGTTTGGTAAAACTCGGAAGAAGTTTTTTGTTGAATTTCGAAAGCGTTCTAAAAATGAATTTTTTCATCTTTTGAAATGATTTTGTTCCGAAGATAAGCAATCCGTGGGAATAAATTATTTATGTCCTGTTATTCTGATTTGCGATATGAACCATCATTTTTTGAGGGGTCAATCCTAAAGTTTGTTTAAATTTTTCATTTTGTCTATAAAAATTATGGGGTGTATTTCAAAAATATTTATTTTTGTGCTGTAATTTTAAATAATACAAATGTCTTCATTACGATTTGATGCCCTTAAAAAAGCTTTTAACCGTGAACCGGTCAAAGTTGAAGAAACCGAAAGGCGTTCTGCTATTTTCGGTAAAAATGTTTTTAACGAGGCTGTAATGCGCCAATTTCTTACAAAGGAATCGTATGCCCGTGTTAGTGATGCGATTTCAAAAGGAACAAAAATAGACCGTTCGGTTGCCGATCATATTTCGACGGGAATGAAAGAATGGGCGATTGCGAAAGGCGCAACTCATTACACGCACTGGTTTCAACCACTTACTGGAACAACAGCTGAAAAACATGATGCTTTTTTTGAAACTATTGGTGATGGAGAAGCCATAGAGAAGTTTGGTGGCGGACAACTTGTTCAACAGGAACCCGATGCCTCAAGCTTTCCGAACGGAGGAATCAGAAATACTTTTGAAGCACGTGGTTATACGGCTTGGGATCCAACGTCTCCGGCATTTATTTATGGTTCTACCTTGTGTATTCCCACGGTTTTTGTCTCCTACACAGGTGAGGCATTGGATTACAAAACCCCTTTACTCCGTGCGCTACAAGCAATAGATAATGCAGCAACTGATGTAGCCAAATATTTCGACAAAAACGTCACGAAAGTCAATGCCACCTTGGGTTGGGAACAAGAATATTTCTTGATTGATTCTGCTTTTGCTTTCTCACGTCCCGATCTTCAGTTATCTGGAAGAACATTGTTGGGACATTCCCCTGCAAAAGGACAGCAATTGGATGATCATTATTTTGGTTCCATTCCTTCCCGTGTCCTTAATTATATGAGGGATTTGGAAAAAGAATGTATGTTGTTGGGAATACCAGTGAAAACCAGGCACAACGAAGTAGCACCAAACCAATTTGAACTTGCGCCCATATTTGAAGAAGCGAATCTTGCGGTAGATCATAATTCACTTTTGATGGATTTAATGCACAAAATTGCCGAAAGGCATCATTTTAAAGTGCTGTTTCACGAAAAACCATTCGCGGGAATTAATGGTAGCGGAAAACACAACAACTGGTCATTGAGTACCAATACGGGAACCAATCTTTTGAGTCCGGGAAAAACTCCGATGAAAAATCTTCAGTTCCTTACATTTTTTGTGAACACGATTAAAGCGGTTTGTGATAATGAAGAGTTGATTAGAGGCTGCATTGCAAGTGCTTCCAACGATCATAGATTGGGTGCAAATGAAGCGCCACCGGCAATTATTTCTGTCTTTATTGGTTCACAACTGACAGCTGTTTTGGATGAACTCGAAAAAGTGACCGACGGAAAACTTTCTCCGCAAGAAAAAACCGAATTGAAGTTGAATGTAGTCGGGAAAATTCCGGAAATCCTCATGGACAATACCGATAGAAACAGAACTTCGCCTTTTGCATTTACAGGTAATAAATTCGAATTTCGGGC
>DASSWB010000087.1:0-13561 GCA_035705495.1 Salinimicrobium sp.
TACTTTGGCTCGAACGCCCATATTTCGGAATAATACTCTCATTGGGTACATTTATCTGTTTAAAAAACGCCGAGAAGTTTAAAAAGAATGATTACTACCTTTTGGCTTTGCTATTTATCGGCTTCAGCATTTATATTTCCGCAAGATTAAGCATCTTGATCAATTGCTTACTTATATTTATTTACTTGTTGAAAAGTTACCGAATCCAAAGGAACACAAAAATCTGGACTGGTTTTGGTTTTGTGCTTTTAATTGCAATTGCCCTGGGTTTAAGTGACAATTTGATGTCGCGAATGAAAATCACCAACGATCTCGATAAAACGACTCATTTGATAAAAGCCTACGAACCGCGCTTTGTTATATGGCCTTGCGCAATGGAAATCGTAGAAAATGATTTGAACCTACTTATGGGCCTATCAGGTTTCAACGAGTATGATGAAAAATTAACCAGTTGCTATGCGGAAACAATTGAAAAACCAGACAAGCGTGAATATTATCTAGAACGAAAATTCAACACCCACAACCAATTCTTGGATATTCTCCTTATTGGTGGGATCTTGCCCTTACTTGTTTTAATTTTGTCTTTTTTTCATGTTTGGTTTTCAAAGCAATATTCACTTGAGTTGAAAATAGTGTTTTTGATGTTCTTTTTGTTCTTTCTGGTTGAAAATGCACTGCACAGACAACTAGGCTGCTATCTTTTCGGTATTTTTGTGGCTCTCTACTCTAAAAAGAATGAATAAAATCAAGGTTTTGCATATACTTCATGCAGTTGGAGGAGTTGAGGTTTCAGTTAGATTAATCACTGAAAATATAGATTCGGAAAAAATTGAATCCGTGGTACTTCACGGAAACAAAGACACAAAAATTTCCTTTTTTGACGATCAGAAAAATCCAGTCCGCAGTTATCAGGCGGAAATAAGTCGTGAAATTAATTTAATTGAAGATATTAAAGCAATTTTTCAATCTTTTGAAATTGCAAAAAAAGAAAAACCACATCTAATACATGCCCACAGTGCAAAAGGAGGTATTATCGGGAAAATTATTGGCGAATTTTTAAGTATTCCCGTTCTTCATACACCTCAAGCCTATTCTTATTTAAGTGCAGAATCCAAATGGAAAAAAGTTGCCTTTTTACAAATCGAAAATTTCTTTCGTTTGTTCCGCAACAAGATTTTGGCTTCTTCCAATTCTGAAAGAAACCGAGCCATCAATGATGTAGGCTACAAACCTCAAAATGCATTGCTTTTCAACAATTCAATTGAACCTATTGAAACCATCCAAACTCTGAGCATCGAAAAAACATGGCCAGATAATTATATCTGCTCCGTCGGTCGACCTTCGTTCCAAAAAAATATTGAAATGATGGTCGAAGTGATTCACGAAATCAAAAAATCCAAACCGGAAATTCATCTTGTTTTAATGGGCGTCGGATTTCATTCGCCAAACTTGGATAAAGTCCGAAGAAAAATAAAGGAATTTCATCTCCAAAAAAATATAACTTTACTGGACTGGACAAAGCGGGAAGATATTTTTTACATTATAAAAAATTCAATGCTTTACATTTCAACCGCGCGATATGAGGGACTGCCATACTCCATAATTGAAGCACTCGCCCTTAAAAAAGCATGTGTGGTGACAGATGCTGATGGCAACCGGGATCTAATCAGCAACAATAAGAATGGTTTTGTTATTTTTGATCAAAATGTAAATGAATTTGCGGATAAAATATTGTTTCTTCTTGACAACGAAACAACAAGGTTGAAATTTGAGGAAAATGCTTATAAAAATTTTGATGCCAATTTCAACATTTATAAAACAATTCGCCTTCTGGAAGAAATATATATTGAAAACGCTTTGCCAATAAAGACTGGAGCAAAAATTTAGAACATGAAAAAAAGAATCTTGATCACGGGAGCTGCTGGTTTTCTTGGATCACATCTATGCGATCGATTTATTGCTGAAGATTATGAAGTGATAGGAATGGATAACTTGATAACGGGGGATTTAAGAAATCTTGAGCATCTTTTTAAACTTAAAAATTTCGAATTCTACCACCACGACGTGAGTAAATTTGTGCACGTTCCCGGGCATCTCGATTATATTCTTCATTTTGCTTCGCCAGCAAGTCCTATCGATTATTTGAAAATTCCAATTCAAACTTTAAAAGTAGGTTCTCTCGGTACTCATAATTTGCTCGGTTTAGCGATGGCAAAACAAGCACGAATTTTAATTGCATCTACTTCAGAAGTTTATGGCGATCCGTTGGTGCATCCGCAAACGGAGGATTATTACGGCAACGTAAATACCATTGGTCCGCGCGGCGTTTATGATGAAGCCAAACGCTTTCAGGAGTCTATCACCATGGCATATCACCGTTTTCACGGCTTGGAAACCCGAATAGTTCGGATTTTCAATACCTACGGTCCCAGAATGCGACTTAATGATGGTCGGGTAATTCCGGCTTTTATTGGGCAGACTTTACGCGGGGAGGATATCACGGTTTTCGGCGATGGTTCGCAAACCCGCTCGTTTTGCTATGTGGATGATCAAGTTGAAGGAATTTATAGGCTTCTCCTCAGTGATTATCCGTATCCCGTGAATATTGGAAATCCAGATGAAATCACTATCGGCGAATTTGCAGAAGAAATCATAAAGTTAACAGGAACAGATCAGAAAGTAGTTTACAAAGACTTGCCCACCGATGATCCGATGCAAAGAAAACCCGATACTTCACGGGCAAAAGAACTTTTAGGTTGGGAAGCAAAAGTGGGTCGAGAAGAAGGCATGAAACTGACTTACGATTATTTTAAAAATTTGAGCAAGGAAGAATTGTTCAAAAGTGATCACAAAGATTTTTCCCAATACATAAAATAAAACATGATTGTCAAAAAAGGGAGATATTCCGGCTATATAAGACCTATAACCTACCTTATAGATTTCGGGATTATTAACCTATTGGCGCTTGAGTTTGGGCTACAACTTATTGAGTACCTCAACTTTGTTATTTATGCTACTTTGGGCTGGATCATTTTGTCGGCCAAGACAAACTTTTACGAAATTTACAGGTTTACCAAAGTCATAAAGATTATCGGACTCAGTATTCAGCAGTCCTTTATGTTTTTGCTGATCATTTTTTCTTTCTTCGGAATATTCAATGAATTGGCACGGCCTGCAACTTCGGTTTTGGAATATGTTGTTCACGTTTTCATTTTAGTTCTAATCTTTAAACTTAGCATCTACTATCTTCTTAAAAAGTATCGATCAGAATTGGGCGGTAATTTTAGACGCACAGTAATTATCGGGAAGAATTCAAAAACCTTGCAACTCAAGAGTTTCTTTGAAAAAAATCCTGAATACGGCTATAAATTGCATAAACTAATCGACCTTAAAAAACAGGAAATCGAAATTGAAGACACCTTTGAATATATTATTAAAAATCAAATCGACGAAATTTATTGCTCCATCGCTGAACTTTCCAATAAGCAAATAAATGCGCTGATCAATTTTGCCGACAATAACCTGAAAGTGCTTAAATTTTTACCGGACAATAAGGAAATTTACACCAAGAAATTAGATTATAATTACTACGATTACTTGCCCATTCTGTCCTTACGAACCATTCCAATTGAAGATCCCATTAATCAACTCATCAAAAGAACTTTTGATATTGTAATCGCTCTTTTTGTAATTGTTTTTATTCTTTCATGGTTAACACCCATTCTTGCCATTTTGATTAAACTGGAATCCAAAGGACCAGTGTTTTTTAAACAGCGAAGGAACGGACTGGATTACAAAGAATTTTATTGTTATAAATTCAGGTCTATGAAGCCCAATCCCGAGGCCGATCTTTTCCAAGTGCGAAAAAATGACAAACGAATCACGGGAATTGGTTCTATTTTAAGAAAAACCAGTTTAGATGAACTTCCGCAGTTCATCAACGTACTTAAAGGCGACATGTCCGTTGTGGGTCCGCGTCCACATATGGTGAGTCACACGCACATGTATGCTGAAAAAGTAGATAAATTCATGGTGCGGCATTTTGTAAAACCAGGTATTACCGGATTGGCACAGGTAAGCGGATTTAGAGGGGAAGTAGAAACCGAAAGAGATATTATTGGAAGGGTGAAGTTTGATATTTTTTATATTGAAAATTGGTCACTGCTTCTCGATGTCAAGGTTTTGCTGCTCACAATTTACAATACGCTAAAAGGCGATAAAAAAGCTTATTGAAATGGAAAAAACTCCATTGATCTCGGTAATAACGCCTGTTCATAACGCGGAAGCTTTTATTCAAGAAAGCATTGAATCAGTAATAAAACAAACTTATACCAATTGGGAATTACTTCTTGTTGACGATAATTCATCCGATGCTTCTTTTTCAATATTAGAAAAATTTGCAGCACAAGACAAACGGATCCATGTTTTTCGGTTCAATAAAAATAAAGGTGCAGGGATAGCAAGAAATACGGCTATAGAAGCGGCAAAAGGTGCCTACATCGCTTTTTTGGATGCCGATGATCTTTGGAAACCGCGAAAATTAAAGGTTCAAATCGATTTTATGTTGAAAAACAAAATCAGTGTTTCTTATTCAAGTTATCAGCTTATCAAGGAACATGGGGAAAGACTGCCAATCATCATTGAATCTTTGCCTTTTTTGAACTATGAAAAATTATTGAAATCAAACTACATTGGAAATCTTACCGGAATGTATTCCGTAGCCGAATTAGGGAAAATTTACGCTCCAGAGATGCGCAAAAGACAAGATTGGGCACTATGGTTAAATGCGGTGCAAAAAGCCGGTACAGCCTTCGGAATTACGGATTGTTTGGCTTATTATCGGGTTCGGAAAGATTCGGTGTCTGGAAATAAATTCTCGATGCTATCGCACAATTTCAGAATCTATAAAATTGAATTGAAATACAATAAAATCAAAAGTTTGTATTCCATGATAATTTTTCTGAAAGAGCACTTTTTCGTGAAGAGAAAACAGGTGAGAAAGCTAAAATAATTTCTCGAATTGCTTCAGCTTCCCCCGATTGCTTCGGTTCAATACTTCCACATTTTCGAATTCCAGTTTTAAACCTTTTTCCAAATAAACTTCAACTGCTTTTTTGATATCATTTATTTTTTCCGCGGAAAGCATTTGCCCTACATAAATAAATTTGAAAGTATCCGACGCTTTTTGTTGAACGACAAATTCCTTCACACGACCGGCATCTTCAATAACCGATTTTGTGACGTAGTAAAATGTAAGTCCAGGAACCACTTTGCCACTCGGTAAAATTGCAATATCATTGGTGCGTCCCGTTAATTGCTGAAGGATTTGCTTTTTGGCCGTACTTGATTCATGAAGTATTCCGCGATCCCCGATTTCATACCGAATAAACGGATGACTTTTATTGAAAAGCGAAGTAATCACGATTTTACCTTCTGCTCCGTTGGGAACCGCTTTGTTGTTGTCATCCAAAATTTCCACAAAAAGATCTTCGGAAGAAATGACCAATTCATTTTTTAAATTCTGAAAAGCGATCAAACCGACTTCACTAGCGCCGTATTCATTTAAAACTTTCACGCCCAATTGTTCTTCCAGAATTATCCTGTCGTTCTCAAACAACATTTCGCTGGTTACGATGCACAGTTTTAACGTGGGACAAACCGATTTCAAAACAATATTTTTCTCTTTGAGAAATTTCGCGAAAAGTACGATAGAGCTCGTGTAACCATTGATATATTCGAAATTGGTCTTTTTGAATTTTAAAAGAACCCGCTCCAATTCTTCAACGTTCAAATTAAAAATCGGAAACCTGTACCTTCTGCTCAATTTATCTTTCAAGCGTTCTTTGAAATATCCAGTTTTATTCAGTGGGATTCCATAAAACCTTGCTTGTAAAGAATTGTTCAAATCAATTCCGTGCAAACCATATCTATCCGAAAAAATTGCCCAAGTCAGTGCGTGACAAAATTTATCTTTTGAAAAAATAAAAGGATGACCGCCAGAACCTGATGTTTTGGCGACAAGAACCTTCTTTGCAGAATATCCAACAGACAATCGATCCTGAAGCGGCCGCTGCATATCCTGTTTTCGAATAACGGGAACATCTTCCCATTTCGAGAATTTTTCGGTTTTAAAAAATCCGCGGTAAAAAGCATTATGTTGCAGGTGAAATTCGACAATTTCCTGTTTTTTTCGCTCTTGATACTGCTGAAAATCTTCCGCAGGAATCGACTGTATTTCCTTCAATAAATTTTTTGCCTCTTTAATAGGATAATTATTGAGTTGCAAGGAAAGCGTAAACAGGTTCAAAGGATTTTAGATTTTGTTCAAAATATTAGTGAGTGAATTTACAAACATTTATTTTTGATTGCGCAAAAAAAGCAACAATGAAAATTTTAATTTTAGGATCTGGCGGAAGAGAACACACTTTTGCCCACAGCCTCTCCAAAAGTCCGCTATGCACCGATTTGTTCGTAGCTCCCGGAAATGCGGGAACAGCACAATTGGCAACCAACGTGGCTATCAATGTTACGGATTTCGAAACCATTAAGGATTTTGTGCTGAAGGAGCAAATTGAAATGCTGGTTGTAGGTCCCGAAGATCCTTTGGTTGAAGGAATCGCCGATTTTTTTGCCGAGGATAAAGCTTTAAAAAACATCATTGTTATTGGTCCCAGTAAAGAAGGTGCGCTTTTGGAAGGAAGCAAAAAATTTGCAAAAGAGTTTATGCTTTCCAATAACATACCCACGGCCGCTTATCAAAGTTTCAATGCAGATAATGTTGAAGCTGGAAAGAAATTCTTGGAAACATTAAATCCGCCCTACGTATTAAAAGCGGACGGATTGGCCGCTGGAAAAGGTGTTCTGATTTTAAAAAATCTTGACGAAGCCAAAGCCGAACTTGAAGAAATGCTCAGCAATAAAAAATTTGGAAATGCCAGTAGTACCGTTGTAATAGAAGAGTTTTTAGACGGAATTGAATTGAGCGTCTTTGTACTTACCGATGGTTCAGATTACCTCATCTTACCAACCGCCAAAGATTATAAAAGAATTGGTGAAGGCGATACTGGTTTAAATACAGGAGGAATGGGCGCAATTTCCCCCGTTCCTTTTGCCGATGCCGATTTCATGAAAAAAATAGAAGCGCAAATCGTAAAACCCAGCATAAACGGATTAAAAACAAGAGGCATTAATTACAAAGGATTTATTTTCATCGGATTGATCAAAGTGAACAATAATCCTTATGTGATTGAGTACAACGTACGAATGGGAGACCCAGAGACCGAAGTTGTCTTGCCAAGAATCAAATCAGATTTAGTTGAAATTTTTAAAAACCTATGGGAAGGAAATTTGAATGAAACATCTTTGGAAATTGATGAAAGAAGCGCCACAGCCGTGATGATAGTTTCTGGCGGTTATCCAGAGAGTTACGAAAAGGGAAAGGAAATTTCCGGTTTTGAAAAAACAGAAGATGTATTGGTTTTTCACGCCGGAACCAAACTGAAAAACGGAAAAATAGTGACAAATGGAGGCCGGGTTTTGGCAGTTACCGGTTTTGGGGATGATTATCGACAAGCATTAAAAAAATCTTATCAAAATGTAGAAAAACTGCATTTTGATAAGATGTATTATAGAAAAGATTTAGGTCAGGACCTCAATTAATATTGGTAGGTGCTATCGGTGTTTTCGTCGTAATCTTTTAATTGTTTTAACCAATAAGCAAAGGCAGCAATCCCGATAAGGATAAAAATCACGTTAATGATGTTAGCGAAAAACCAGCTTTCCAATTCTAATTTTGCTAATGCGTTAAGTGGAGCGAAAAGTATTTCTTCAAACAGGTATTGTATGCCTTCAAATAAATCTTTCATTATTTCGGAGTTAATTATTATCCTACAAAAATATAAAAAACACGGATGCTAACAAGCTTTTTTAATAAATCAAAACCTATTCAATTTCTTGTCGTTGGATTGTACATGACAATATTTTATTGTTTTGCGAATTTTTCCAACATAAACGTAGAGACAGATGTGTTTTGGTATCTTAAAAAATTTGGCGGCTTAATTGTGTTTTTGTCCACAATGATTGTTATTCAATTCTTTATAAGAAGAAGTGAATTCACAAAAAACCGAACCTACAAAATATTCCTGTTTGCCACATTTACGGCCATGTTTCCGGTGCTTTTACAAAACACGGATTTAATTTTTGCCAATCTTTTTGTGGTGATGGGTTTACGAAGATTAGTTGAATTAAGAACCTCCAGATTTGTAAAAGAAAAAATCTTCGACGCGGTTTTTTGGATTTGTATTGCTTCCTTATTCTCTTTTTGGACCGTTGCATTTATTTTAATTGTTTACTGCGGAATTTTACTTCACGCCGCACAAAATTTCAGACATTGGCTCATACCGATTCTCTCTTTTCTTGCCGTGACGCTTCTTGTTAACAGTTTCTATCTACTGATTTTTGATCGGTTTTTTACAATTTCCGATTGGTACCAAAATGCCAATTTCGATTTTGCAGCCTATCGAAATTTCGAAATATTAATTCCTGTCAGTTTGTTGTTGGCACTTCTTTTATGGTCGCTACCGTACTTTTTGAACGTTTTAAGAACCTCTTCCGCCATAGCCAAACCTTCGTTGATTGTCATTTTGTTATATTTGATCACTTCTGTTTTTATTGGTGTTTTTTCATTTCTGAAAAATGGCAGCGAAGTAATCTACTTTTTGGTTCCGTTGGCAGTGATTGTGGCGACTTATATAAATAAACTTGACGATCAATGGTTCAAAGAAGTTTTATTGGTTTTACTCTGCCTTCTGCCCTTGCTTTTACTGTTCATTTAGCAAAGTAGTTGCTTAAAATATAATATCTTTGCCTTAAATTTTTCAATTTAATTTATTACCGCTCATTATGTTCACAGATAAAGCAAATCACATTTTTCAGGAAGTAATCACCTATTATCATGATAAAGATGATGTAGATCAAGAATACACAAATCCGTATGAAAAAGCATCCAATCTTTTGGATCATTTGTTATTTGCAAAATGCTGGATAGACACCGTACAGTGGCATTTGGAAGATATTATTCGTGATCCACAGATTCAGCCCGAAGAAGCCTTGAAGATTAAACGTCGAATTGATGCTTCAAATCAGGATAGAACCGATATGGTAGAATATATTGACAGTTATTTTTTGGATAAATACAAAGAGGTAAATGCAAAACCGGACGCAACAATCAATTCTGAAAGTCCGGCTTGGGCAATTGACCGTTTGTCCATTTTGGCACTCAAAATTTACCACATGAACGAAGAGGCCAATAGAGCAGATGCTTCGCAGGAGCACCAAATGAAATGTCAGGCAAAACTGGATGTTCTTTTAGAGCAAAGGGTCGATTTATCAACCGCGATCAATCAATTGCTCAATGATATTGCCGAAGGAAACAAATACATGAAGGTGTACAAACAAATGAAAATGTACAATGACGACGAACTAAATCCTGTGTTGCGCGGGAAAAAATAACCGAAACTTTTTCTGCTTAAAAAATCAACTTCAGATCTGTAGCCTGTGCAAAAATCCCCACCATTAACGTCACAAACATCATCTGAAGGGAATTTTTCACATATACTGGTTATACGACTTTCGGCCATGGGAGACGTGGCAATGACAGTTCCCGTACTCCGGATTTTCACCGCTACCTATCCGCAGATTAAGGTTACGGTGTTAACCAGAAAGTTCTTTTTCCCGATTTTTAAAAACATCCCCAATGTTTCCCTTTTTGCCGCGGATGTTGAGCAATTGCATCGAGGATTATTCGGTTTAAGCAGATTGGCCAAGGAATTAAGAGACATTGAAATTAACGCTGTTGTCGATTTACACAATGTGCTTCGGACGAATGTTTTGAGATCTATTTTTTATTTCTTCGGAATTCCGGTTAAACAAATTGATAAAGGTCGTGCGGAAAAAAAAGCTTTAATCGATCCCGATAACGGAATTTTTGAACAGCTTAAAACAACGCATCAACGTTATGCAGATGTTTTTGCAGAACTTGGTTTTCCAATAGATCTACAAAAGCCTTTGCTTCCACCGAAAAAACTTCAGCTTACAAAAAACATATGGGCCGTTACAGGAACCGGAAAAGAAAAGTGGTTGGGGATTGCTCCTTTTGCACAACACGATGCGAAAGCTTATCCTCTGGATTTAATGCTTGAAGTCATTGAAACATTACAAACAAACAGTGAGATCAAGATTTTTCTTTTTGGTGGTGGAAAAGAAGAAACCGAAATACTGAACAATATCGAGCAGAAATTTTCCAAAGTAAAAAATGTCGCTGGAAAACTTTCTTTTGAAGAGGAGTTGGCCCTTATTTCAAACTTGGATGCCATGCTTTCCATGGATAGCGGAAATGCACATCTGGCAGCTATGTACGGCACTCCGGTTATCACTTTGTGGGGAGTCACCCACCCATTCGCGGGATTTGCAGCCTTTAATCAGCCATGGGAAAATTCCATATTTCCCGACTTAACTTTGTATGACAAAATCCCGACTTCCATTTATGGAAATAAGGCTCCAGAAGGTTATGAAGATGTAATGCGCAGCATAAAACCCGAAACCGTTGTTGCGAAAATCAACGAAATATTAGGTTTCACGACTTCGGATTAAATTTTTGGAAATAAAAAAACAGCTGCAAGAGAACTACAGCTGTTTTTAAAAAATTTTCAAGAATAAAATTTATTCTTCCTTTTTATAGGCTTCGTTAAGTTTTGTCAAAATTTCCTCGGTGATGTCCAATCCCTCTTCCGCATACATGATATTGGCAGTTTCGTTGGAACCAAAAATATAAGTGTAATTATTTTCCTCACCGTATTCCTTCACGTATTTTTTTACTTTTGAAATAAGCGAATCCACAATTACCTCGCTCTCCGCCCTAAGTTCACCTGAACGGTTTTGTTGCTGTTGTTGCAATTGTTGTTGTAGCTGCATTAATTCAGCCTCGGCTTGTTGCCTTTCGGCCTGGGACATTTCAGCCATTTTTGATTGATATTTCTGAACCTCAACTTGGAAACCCATTCCAATAGAATCCAACGATTGCCTAAGCGTAGTGGATTTCTTTTCAAACTCAGCTTCAATATCTTTCATTTCCTGATAATCCTGAATTAATTTCGTTGTATCTACATAAGCAGTTTTCTGCTTGTCGCAACTTACCAACGTTGCGACAGCGATTAAAACAAATAATATTTTTTTCATTTTGGGTTTTTTTAAAATCGAAAACAAAAGTAACCAAATAAGTTTATCCCGAGCAACAGCAACAAAAATTTAAAACATAAAGAAATTCTATGCTTATCTGAATTCATATTGAACCCTTCTATTAAAAATTACTCATATAATTTCATTGCACAGCCGAAAAGCCCAAAAGAAAGACCAGAAGTTCCTCTTGCAAGAAAAGATTCTTTAAACAGCCTTAAAATGATGTTTTTGAAGAAGCGGATAAGAAATATACTTTGGAAGAGTATTCGTTGTTCCTTTTTGCCTTAAAATTGGAAACGAAAGCAATTTTTAGCGCCGAAAAAATATTCTTGCGTCCGGTTTTATATTTTTCGGAAAGTAAGGATACATAATAAGCATCAAAAACAAGAGGTAAGGTTTTTCTTACAATCAGATCATATTCAGAAAAAATCCTTCTTATTGAAGTTTCTGAAAAATGCCAAAAATGTCGAGGAACATCGTAGGCTGCCCAAAATTGTTTATAATGTTCCGCATCATAACTTTTAAAATTGGGAACTGCGATTATTAAAAGTCCATTGCTTTTAAGCAGCCTTTTCAATTCAATAATTTGATCCTCCAGATTTGGAACATGCTCCAAAACATGCCAAAGTGTAATCACATCAAAAGAATGATCAGGAAAACACTTTGAATCGGGAAAAAATTCAATTCCCTTTTTTTTCGCCAAGAGCTTGGCTTCATTATTTGGTTCGACACCTTTTACCTTCCATCCCCTTTTTTTTGCAGCTAACAAAAAATCGCCTGTTCCGGCACCAATATCCAATAAATGACCTTTATCTGGTTTTTCTGATTCAATCCAACCCAACTTTTTTTTCAGCATCAAAGATTTTACCCATTGATAAGATTTTTCAAACCAGGTTTTTTTGGAATCCGTATGCGAAATATAATTTTCTGATTTGTAATAACCAGAAATTCTATTCATTTCTGGCTGCGGAAAAGTGACCAACATATCATATTGATCATGAGTTCGCAATTCAAATTCTTCACCCGAAACACTAAAATCCCTTAGCTTCAAAATCGAGTGATTGGTATTATTTGGTTTTGGATTTTTCAATTTTAAAATAATCTGTTCCACGTGGAACATTAAAAATTATCTACCCATGTAAACGAGAAGCACCGAAATATCACTCGGACTCACACCGCTTATTCTTGAGGCTTGGGAAACTGATGTCGGCTGAATTTTATTTAATTTTTCACGTGCTTCAAATGACATGGATTTGATATTGGAATAATCAAACGACTTCGGAATTTTTACATCTTCCAGTCGGTGCAATTTATCCGCGTTATTTTTTTCCTTCTCAATATATCCCGAATATTTTACTTGAATTTCGGTTTGCTCCAGCATTTCATCATCCAATTCATTTTTTAAAATATATTCCTTTACTCCCGGGAATTCTTTGATATCTTCCATTGAAATATTAGGTCGCGCAAAAACTTTGAACATTTTATCGCTCTGTTTCATTTCGGCGGAATTGTTCTTCGTCAAAACCTTATTCGCAAATTCTGGAGCCACACTTGTATCTTTCAAAAAGCGCACAAAATCAAAAGATTTTTCTTTCTTGGCTTCCATTCGTTGCATACGTTTTTCCGAAGCCAAGCCAATCCTAAATGACTTTTCCGTCAACCTGAAATCGGCATTATCTTGTCTTAAAAGCGTTCTATATTCGGCACGGGAAGTGAACATACGGTAAGGTTCTTCGGTTCCTTTTGTAATCAAATCATCAATCAAAACGCCAATATAAGCTTCATCTCTTTTCAATAAAAAGGCTTCCCTTTCCTGTACTTTTAAAGCAGCATTTATTCCCGCCATCAGCCCTTGAGCTGCAGCCTCTTCATAACCCGTAGTTCCATTAATCTGACCGGCAAAATATAAACCTTCAACCAATTTTGTTTCTAAGGTATGTTGCAACTGTGTTGGCGGAAAATAATCGTATTCTATTGCATAACCGGGTCTGAAAAATTTCACATTTTCAAATCCTGCAACCGATCTTAAAGCTTTAAACTGTACATCTTCCGGTAGCGAAGTTGAAAATCCGTTCACATAAAATTCGACCGTATTCCATCCTTCAGGCTCAACAAAAAGTTGATGCCGATCCTTATCCGCAAAACGATTAATTTTATCTTCAATCGACGGACAATACCTCGGACCCAAACTTTTAATCCGACCATTGAACATTGGAGAGCGATCAAATCCTTCGCGCAAAATATCATGAACTTCCAACGAAGTGTAAGACATATAACATGATCGTTGTTCCTTTAAGGGTTGTGTAACATCCAAAAAAGAAAATTT
>DASSWB010000088.1:0-10010 GCA_035705495.1 Salinimicrobium sp.
CAGGAAGGTGTTTTTGAAGGACACTTTCAGCCGACAGAAGCTGAGAAAATCAATAGAATTGGCCAGTTGAGGAATGGAGTGATCAAAGTGATTGAAAATTCCACGTTTTCACCAGATTTAAACAGAAAATATACCGTTGCCGATATGATCACAGGTTACGGAGTTGCTGAGGCCGTAAAGCATTACTACAGTATTTATGGTGGTGATGTAAAAGGGAAAAAGGCCATTGTCCAAGGTTTTGGAAACGTTGGTTCGGCAGCTGCTTTTTATCTTTCACAAATGGGCGCCAAAGTGGTAGGAATTATAGATCGAGAAGGGGGTATTATCAATGAAAACGGATTTACTTTTGAGGAAATCACCGATCTGTTCCTAAACAAGAATGGAAATACTTTGGTGAGCGAAAATATGATTCCTTTTGAAGAAATGAACCAGAAAGTGTGGAATCTGAATGCTCAAATTTTCGCACCTTGTGCCGCATCAAGATTGGTGACAAAAGAACAAATTTCGACGCTAATTGACGCAGGACTCGAAGTTATTTCCTGTGGCGCCAATGTGCCTTTTGCCGATAAAGAAATTTTCTTCGGACCTATAATGGAATTCACCGATGAACGTGTAAGTTTAATTCCCGATTTTATTTCCAACTGCGGAATGGCAAGGGTGTTTGCCTATTTTATGGAAAATAAAGTGGAAATGACTGACGAAGCTATTTTCAACGATACTTCCGAAACCATCAAAAACGCACTGCAAAGAACGTTTAAAAACAATAATTCAAAATTGAATATTAGCAAAACAGCTTTTGAAATCGCACTTAAACAATTAATCTAACTTAACAATTGGGTACACGTACCTTCAAATTTCCATGGAATCAATTTTAATTTTAGTATTCGTAGTTGGTTATCTCTCCATAACTTTAGAGCATCCACTTAATTTAGATAAAACTGTTCCTGCATTAATTATGGCCGCAGTGATGTGGGCCTTATTGGCAATAGGATTCAGATACGAATGGTTTAGTATTATTGACGGTCATAACCAAATTTTTAGTTTTGCACAGGACGAATGGATCGCTGAAGAAGGTTTTAACCTGACCTTGCTCCATCATTTTGGAAAGACCGCAGAAATTTTGATTTTTCTTATTGGGGCAATGACAATTGTTGAATTGATTGATTTGCACCGTGGATTTGAAATTTTCAAAACCTCTATCCGAACCAAAAGCAAAAGAAAGCTTCTTTGGATTGTTGGGTTCATAGCGTTCTTTCTTTCCGCAATGATTGATAATTTAACAACAACAATCGTTCTCGTTACCTTACTTCGAAAATTAATAGATAATAGAAACGAAAGGTTATGGTACGCTGGTCTTGTGGTTATTGCCGCAAATGCTGGAGGTGCTTGGTCCCCAATAGGAGATGTTACTACCACGATGTTATGGATAGCAGAAAAAGTTTCTGCTTTTGGACTCGTAAATCATTTGGTAATTCCGTCGCTCTTGTGTTTCTTGGTTCCGTTTACCATTGCCAGTTTTTTACCCGTATTTAACGGAAATGTTACACCTGCCGATACAAAGGAATTTACAAAAGGTAAATTGTTAAGCAGTAAAACAATGTTAATTGTTGGTTTGGCAGCAATTTTATCTGTGCCATTTTTTAAAGCCGTCACACATTTGCCTCCTTATATGGGAATGTTATTTGCACTCGGAATTGTTTGGTTGATTTCAGAATACATTCATCCTGAAGAGGATTTTTCAAAAGAAAGAAAGCATCTTTATTCCATGCATAAAGCTTTGAGTAGAATCGAGATCTCAAGTATTTTGTTCTTCCTCGGAATTTTAATGGCAGTCGCGGCTTTGGAATCTTTGGTTTTCGGCGTGGTGAATGGCGTAGAAGTAGGAACTTTAAGATATTTGGCAGAATTCCTTCAGGAGAATATTCCAAACCAAGATGTTGTGATCGTGGTACTCGGTATATTTTCCGCAGTAATAGATAACGTGCCTTTGGTGGCCGCGTCAATGGGAATGTACACAGCTCCGATGGATGACCCTTTATGGCATTTTATTGCCTACTCTGCGGGAACGGGGGGAAGTATGCTTATCATCGGATCTGCGGCAGGAGTAGCAGCAATGGGTATGGAGAAAATCGATTTTATCTGGTATTTGAAAAAGATTACCTGGTTGGCCGCCATCGGATTTTTATCGGGGGCAATCGCTTTTATACTATTAAAATATTTATGGTAATTTTTCACAATTAAAAAATTCGTTTCACGTTCATAATATATCTTAATCTGGTTATATGCTAAATTTTATTCAAGAATCCGGCCTGGCCGAAGCAACTCAGGAAATGGAACCCGTGGTGGAAGAAAAAACCCTTTCGTTAATAGAACTGCTTTTTGGAGGCGGTTTGGCGGGCAGTATAATTATTATTGTTCTTGGGATTCTGTTGTTTGTGGCTATTTACATTTATTTTGAACGTTTGTTCGCTATCAAAGCAGCTTCAAAAATCGACGCCAATTTTATGCATCAGATCAAGGACAACGTAGTCAACGGAAATATTGAAGCGGCAAAAATTAAATGTGCCCAAACCAATTCACCAGTAGCACGACTGACTGAAAAAGGAATTTCACGCATAGGAAGTCCGCTGGATGATATCAATACTGCCATTGAAAACGCCGGAAAACTGGAAGTCTATAAATTGGAAAAAAATGTGAGCGTGCTGGCAACCATCGCGGGAGCAGGACCCATGATTGGATTTTTAGGTACCGTAATAGGTATGGTAATTGCTTTTCATGAACTTTCCTCAAGTGGTGGTCAAGCAGATATGGGTTTACTGGCCGAAGGGATTTACGTAGCAATGACAACGACGGTCTGCGGACTTATAGTAGGTATTGTTGCGTATATTGGTTACAATCATCTGGTAGTAAAAACTGATAAAGTAGTGCATCAAATGGAAGCGAATGCCATGGATTTCCTTGACTTGTTAAACGAACCGACCTAAGATGAATTTACGAGGAAGAAATAAAGTAAGCGCAGAATTCAGTATGAGTTCAATGACAGATATCGTTTTCTTGTTATTGATATTTTTTATGCTGACTTCTCCTGCAATCACACCCGAAGCTTTAGATCTCATTCTTCCAAAAGCCAAAGGTAAAACAAGCAATGTGCAGAACGTTTCCGTGAGCATTACAAAAGATTTGGAATTTTATATAGACAAAGACAAGGTAAGTGCAAATAGCATAGAAAATGTTTTGAAAACGCGTTTACGGGGCGTTGAAGAACCTACTATTATTCTTCGGGCAGAAGAAGGAGTGCCTATTGAAAAGGCTGTTAGTATTATGGATATTGCAAATAGGAACAAATACAAAATTGTGTTGGCCGTAAAACCTGAATAACAATGACGGTATTCGAAACAGAACACGAAAGGAAATCAATGATTATTACAGTGGTAATTTACGCACTGTTGATACTCTTTTTGTTCTTTTTCGGAATGAAATATCTGGATCCGCCACCTGAAAGTGGAATTGCCATTAACTTCGGAACTTCCGATGTGGGAATGGGATCAGAACAACCAACAGAACCTGTGAAATCTTCTCCTCAACAAAATTCGGCTGTGCCTCCCGTTCAGGAAGAGGTGATAGAAGATGTAGTCACTCAAGATGAAACAGATGCTCCTGTTATTCCGGAAAAGGAGGAAAAAGTCTCACCGGTGAAAAATCCGACTCCGGTTGAAAAACCTAAAGAAGTCAAAAAACCAGATCCTAAACCAGATCAGTCCACAACCGATGCTTTGAATGCTTTTAACGGTCCGCCGAAAGATGGGCAAACAAATGGCGGCGAAGGAAACGATAATGTGGCTGGAGATAAAGGTGATCCGAACGGAGATCCAAATGCCTCTTCCTACTACGGACAGGGAATGGGATTGGATGGAGACGGAAATTATCTTTTGGGTGGAAGAAATGCACTTACGAAAGCCAAATTTGTACAAGATTGCAATCAAGAAGGAACTGTTGTGGTAGAGATAGAAGTTGATCGAAATGGCAAGGTTATAAGAGCCACTCCTGGTGTAAAAGGAACAACAAATACAAGCTCTTGCCTTACTGAACCAGCAAAACGAGCTGCTTTGGCCACCAAATTCAATTCCGATTCTGAAGCTCCTGCAGTTCAAGTGGGAAAAATTATATACGAATTCAAATTATCTGAATAACCGGATGACTTACCAAGAAACTGTGGAATGGATGTTCCGGCAGTTGCCCATGTATCAGCAAGTAGGCAAAAGCGCCTATAAAAATGATTTGTCAAATATTATTAAACTGGCAGCGCATTTAAACAATCCACAACGTCAGTTTAAATCAATTCACGTAGCAGGCACGAATGGGAAAGGTTCTACGAGCCATATGTTGGCTTCGGTTTTTCAGGAAGCCGGATATAAAACGGGTTTATACACTTCACCACATTTAAAAGATTTTCGGGAACGGGTCAAGATCAATGGAAAGGAAATTCCTGAAAATTATGTAATTGATTTCATGCAGGAACATCGAAAGTTTTTTGAAGAAAACAATCTTTCTTTTTTTGAAATGAGCGTCGGACTCGCTTTTGATTTTTTTGCTTCTGAAAAAGTGGACATCACAATTATTGAAGTCGGTTTGGGCGGCAGGCTCGATTCGACCAATATTATTTCGCCAGAACTTTCAATCATTACCAATATAGGACTTGATCATACACAGATTTTGGGAGATTCCCTTGAAAAGATAGCTGCGGAAAAAGCCGGAATTATAAAAGAAGGTATTCCAGTTGTTATTGGAAAAACATCACCTGAAACCAAACCTGTTTTTGAGGATTTTTCAAATCGAAAAAACGCTCCAATAATTTTTGCGGAAGATTATACTGATCAAATTTTTGAAAGCGATTTGAAAGGAGCGTACCAAAAAGAGAATAAAGCGACGGTGTTGCAAGCATTGGCAGTATTACGGGATTCTTGGAAGATTTCCGATGAAAATATTAAGAGCGGACTTTTAAAAGTAGTAGAGAATACCGGATTAAGAGGAAGGTGGGAAGTATTGCAGCAACATCCAAAAGTAATCGGTGATACGGCACACAATGAAGACGGACTGAAATGGACACTAAAACAATTGCTTCAAGAAGATTTTGATTCTTTACATATCGTTTTGGGTGTAGTAAACGATAAGGATTTGTCAAAGATTCTTAATTTATTTCCGAAATGGGCTTCTTATTATTTCGGTAAACCAGATGTGCCACGAGGATTGGAAGCAGAAAACTTAAGGAAATCGGCTGCTGAGTTTGGCTTGGTTGGGAAATCATATCCTTCTATTTCAGAGGCTTATGTCGCTGCCTTACATCATGCGGACCTCGCAGACGTGATCTATGTAGGAGGGAGCACTTTTACGGTAGCAGAAATAATTTGAAATTTTTGATTTTTTCTTTGCGTAGAATCAAATCTGTACTATATTTGCAACCGCAATCAGCAATAATGAGAGGGCAATTAGCTCAGTTGGTTCAGAGCACCTCGTTTACACCGAGGGGGTCGGGGGTTCGAATCCCTCATTGCCCACTAAAGGCTTCCTTTCCGGAGGCCTTTTTTGATTAAATTGGTTCTTAGGAGGGTGTTTAGCTCAGTTGGTTCAGAGCACTACCTCGACAAGGTAGGGGTCACTGGTTCGAATCCAGTATCACCCACAGAAAAAGCTTCTATTGAGAAGCTTTTTTATTCAGAAAATTTATGTCTGTATCCTTGGATAGATAATTTCTAGAGTTCTTTTCTTGTTTAAATATTGCAACGGATTGAGCGAAGCGGGCAGCTTCTTTGTTTCTAAAATACTATTCCAAGATTTTTTCCATTGCCATTCCTCTTGATCCTTTTATGAGTATCAAAGAATTTTCTGTTTTTTCAAGACTAAAAAATTGTCGTAACTCATTTAATTCTTTGTGTTTTGTAATTCGGGGATCAGTTTTTTCAATATTGAAAAAGTTGCTACCCACCAGAAATGCTTTTTCAAATTTCATGTTTATGAGAAGGTCGGCGATACTTTGATGTTCTTCATGTGCATTATTTCCCAATTCAAACATGTCTCCAAGAATGATTATTTTTTTGTCCGATTTTAAAGTTTCGAAACTTTCCAATGCAGCTTTCATGCTTGTAGGATTCGCATTGTAAGCATCTAAAATAATTTTATTGGAATTCTTTTCTATAATTTGAGATCGGTTGTTTTTAGGCTCGTATTCGGCCAATGCTTCCATGGAATTTTCCAAAGGAACCTTAAAATAGTTGCCTATGGTCAAAGCGGCGGCAACGTTTGTAGCATTATAATTACCAATTAATTTAGTTTTGATTCTATTTTCAACATATTCAATTTCCACAAACGGATCAGGAACCAATTTTTTATAAACAATATTTGCTCCCGGTTTTTCTGAAAAGGAAAAATTGTTTTGGTAATCTAGATGCATGGCTTGCGTTTCATCATCTTTATTGAGGAAGATTGTTTTGTTTTTTTCTTTTAGAAAACGGTACAACTCCGTTTTGGCTTTCTTCACACCTTCAAGGCTACCAAATCCTTCAAGATGGGCTTTGCCGAAATTAGTGATATAACCAAAATCGGGTTCAGCAATTCGGCACAAGAAATCAATTTCACCATGATGGTTGGCGCCCATTTCCACAATGCCGATTTCCGTTGATTTATCCATAGATAATAATGTGAGTGGAACACCAATATGGTTGTTTAGATTTCCTTTGGTTGCCGTTGTTTTAAATTTGGTAGATAAAACAGCGTTGATCAATTCTTTTGTCGTCGTTTTTCCGTTGCTTCCCGTAAGTCCGATAATAAGAATATTCAAGGATTTTCGATGGTAGTTTGATAAATTTTGAAGTGTTTGAAGCGCATCTTCCGCTAAAATATATTTTTCCGAAACCAAAAATTCCTCATTGTCGATCACCGCATATGCGGCTCCTTTTTCCAAAGCTTCGGCTGCGAAGGAATTTGCGTCAAAATTAGCTCCTTTTAAAGCAAAGAAAATACTTCCGGGATTAATGTTCCTCGTGTCTGTACAAATTCCGCTACTCTTCAGGTATAACTGGTGTAATTGTGATATTTCCATCATTTTAGGGTATAAAAAAAGCCCTATAAAAATAGGGCTTTCTTAAATTTATTATCGTTTTAGCTAAAATTAATTTCGTGCTGTTTTTCCTTCTTGTGCTTTGGAGCCAACGCGGGACATTGCATTTCTAAATCCGATGTAATCCGTAGCCATATCCTGCGGGAAATATCTTCTTTGCGCAGGGTCCAACCAGTAAGCTCTATCTCTCCAAGAACCTCCTTTATAAACGCGAACGTCATCATCAACTAAAGTAGTTCTTCTTTTGTCATCGTATTTTCTCTGCATCCCGGTACTGTCAATAACTACTTCATGTTGAGGTGAGTTATACATTTTTTGGGTTTCAGAAATTCCTGTTTCTTCCTCGAAAGATTGGAAATATCTAGAGGATTCTTTGTCTCCGTCTCTATAGTTTCTGTTGTCACTTTCAGAGAAATTTGGTCTCAAGTAAGTTTCATCTTGATCTACTGGAACGCTAACAATTTCACCTGGAAGATCCCTAGCTACCAATTTACCGTTGCTTAAAGTGTCAAAAACAATAGAATCCACCGTAACAACTTCAATAGTTCCATCTTCTCCAATGGCATTTTTAGTGTACACGTTACCTCGATAGTAGTTGAAGTCGTTAAATTCATCATCTACTATAGGTCTGTAAACATCCGCTACCCATTCAGCAACGTTTCCGGCCATATCGTACAAACCGTAATCATTGGGTTCGTAAGATTTAACTTGAGCAGTGATATCTGCGTTGTCATCACTCCACCCAGCGATACCGCCGTAATCACCATCTCCTTGTTTGAAGTTGGCCAATTGGTCACCACGAACCTTTCTGTTTCCAGCTCTGGTGTATTGTCCGTCCCAAGGATATTTTTTTCTACCTCTATAAACATTGTATTCTCTGATTCCCACTAATCCTAAAGCAGCATATTCCCATTCAGCTTCGGTGGGTAGTCTATATTCAGGTAAAAGAAGTCCATCTTTTCTCTGCACATAAATATCTACGGAATCTTGTTTGGATTTCTGACCTTCTTTTCCGCCGAGCAAAATTTCTTCGCTACCACCATAGGTTTTGGTTGGTGCATTCAAATAAGTTTCGGTGTCAAATGTTTTACCTGCTTCAACATCAGTATAACGCGCATTCTCTTTGGTATAACCTTCACGGGCCAATAACATTTCATTCACCCTGTTCGTTCTCCATTTACTAAATTCCACAGCCTGAATCCAGTTTACCCCAACTACAGGATAGTTTGCATAAGCTGGGTGCCGTAAATAATTATTGGTCATGGTTTCATTAAAACCTAACCTATTTCTCCATACCAAAGTATCTGGCAAGGCACCGTTATAAATGTTTCTGTAATTTTCTTCCGTAGGTGGAAAAATCTTCTTTAACCAATCTAAATATTCCAAATACATTAAATTGGTCACCTCGGTTTCGTCCATGTAAAAAGACTGGACATGTTGTTGAGTAGGTGTGTTGTTCCAATCGTGCATTACATCATCCTGTACCCTTCCCATAGTAAACGTACCTCCTTCAACAAAAATAAGACCTGGTCCTGCTTCCTGCTCACGATAGTTGGCGTTATACTGGAAACCTCCTTCTTTGGAGTTCAATGCCCAACCAGTACCGCGGGAATTGTTTTTGTAATCTCTAGAGTTGTTACAGCTAAATAAACCAACACTTATAGCGATGGTAAAAAGGGCTTTCATAGCAACGTTAGTTCTCATATATTAATTAATTATGTGGTATTTTTGGCTCCGCAATATAGCAAATAACGGCAAATTAACAACTTTATTTTTTAATTTCAGAAATTATTATTGCCGAGTATTTTTAATTAACGTACTCATTTCCGTTTTATTACATTTGTGAAAATTTTTAAAATACTATAAAAAGTTTTTTATCGTTATTCATTTCTATGAGGACAAAATTATTTCTGGTTTTTTTATTTGTTGCATTCATTTCATTCGGCCAGACTGAAAAAGTTGAAATTCAATGGAACAATTCCAAAAAAGTAAGCACCCCATTCAATAGTGTCATCGTTCCCGGTTTCCAGGATGAACATTTTATCTATGACGCGTCCTCTAAAATGATTAAATACGTTGGGCAGTGGGAGTTGCAAAATTCCGGCCAAACAATGATTTTGAAAAATGTAAAATTTTCTCCTATTCCTGAATCGGTTCTTAGTAACATTAATAAAAATGAAATTCCATCTGAATTAACTTATAGTTTTATTTCGACAAAGGCCAGAAATAATTCCGTCGCTGTTTTAGAGTTCGTACCGTTGATTAATGATAACGGTATTCTTAAAAAGGTTGTTTCTTTTGAAGTTGAAAAAAATCCTGGGATTTTAAATCAGACAGAAAGTTTTGCTCCAGGCCTGACGAATTCGGTATTGGCTACTGGCGATTGGTTCAAGTTTTATGTTGAAAAAACCGGTGTTCATAAAATTTCAAAAAGCTTCCTTGCCAGCCTTGGAATTGATGTAGATAATATTGATCCACGAAAAATTAAGATTTACGGTCATGGAGGTGAAATGCTTCCACTCACCAATGAAGATAATCATTATTACGATCCGCCTCAGAATCCTATTAAAGTAATAGGAGAACAAGATGGAAGTTTTGATGACAGTGATTACATCTTATTCTATGCCACAAATACTTTGGGATACAATGAGGAGAGCCGCACACATGTAAATGCTTATGCAGATCGGTCTTATTATTATATTACCGCAGACGGAGATAACGGTCAGCGGATAGCCACGTCGCCACAACCAACTGGCAACGCAACGCTGACAATTAATTCGTTTGATGATTACCAGTTCTATGAAGTAGATGAATACAGTCTGGTCAAAATGGGTCGTCGCTGGTTTGGTGATAATTTCAACATTCAAAATAGTCGGGCATACAATTTTAAATTCCC
>DASSWB010000089.1:0-2922 GCA_035705495.1 Salinimicrobium sp.
CTGTCCGGGAAACAAAGTAGTTTTTTAATTTGCAGTAATCGATTGCTTTTTCCACATTTAGCGGTGGTTCAAACGTCGTCAGTTTTCACATAACAAGGCGTTTCAAGCGGACTCGTTTAGGGTTCGGGACCTTAATTTTAACAACGCGGCTCGCCGCTTAAACGCGGGGCCGTTATAGGGCTATCCCAACATCAGGAAATTGGATAAGCTACCTACAGCTTTAGTTTTTCAATTGGGCTTTGCACATCTTTCAGAGTCCGAGATGACACGTGCGTGTAAATTTGTGTTGTTGATATATGTTTGTGTCCCAGTAACTCCTGAATGAATCTTGTATCTGTTCCATTATCAAGTAAGTGGGTTGCAAAACTATGCCGTAGTGTATGGGGCGTAGCTTTTTTCTTAATCCCGCATATCTTCTTGTGTTTTCGCATCAGTGTCTGAATGGATGAAGCTGAGTATTTACCATCATACTGCCCTTCAAAGAGATATTCTTTAGGTTTGTATTCACTTACATATTCTCGAAGCAGATGAAGTACTTTTGGGGATAAAAGTGAATACCGATCTTTTTGTCCCTTCCCTTGGTGTATTCGGATTTGCAAGCGGTCGGAGTCAATATCTCTGATTTTCAGATTCAGAAGTTCCCCAATTCGTAGACCTGCCGAATAGATAATTGTGAAAATGGCCTTATGCTTTAGATTTGTAAATGAATTCAGAAACCTCTCTACTTCTTGAACCGAAAGTACTACCGGAATTCTACTGGGCTTTTTCATTTTGATGTTGAAATCAAAATCAATACTCTCATTTAAAACCTCTTCATATAAAAACTTAACGGAAGCCAGCAATTGCTTCATCATGGAGTAACTGTAACACAGCTCCTTTTTACAATAATGAAAGAATAGGTCCAATTCTTTTGATGAAACTTCAGGGATCTGATTTAAGCTGAGATACTGAAGGAAAATATTCAATCCATTCAGATAAGCTTTAAGTGTATTCTCACTATAATTCTTTAGCGTAAGCTGATGTTCGTACTTTGATATTAATTCCGATTTCTTCATTTTATCCTCAACATTTTAAGAATAACATGAATAAAACTTGCGTACGAAGCAAGGATAACCTCAATAGCGTTGGTTATATGCCAATGTTGTGCGTCAGCTAAAAAAAGCATCATTGCTCCACAGAAAATCTAAAAAACATCTACAGTATAGTTATGAAGGATGAAATTTTTCAGGAACAACTTTGAGCATTTCTAAAAAACAATTTTTCCATTGTTTTGCAGACAAACAGACAATTTTGGAATTAAGGTCAACTCCAAACTTTTCTGAAATTGACCTAACTTGTTTTTTTCTAAAAATAGACTTCATAGCTGTTTTAACTGTTAAATCAGGTTTTTGTAACATATACGAAACAAAATTTAAGTACTTAACCTTAAGCCCAATATCTAATGAATTCTGTTTTCTTTCAATTCTCAAAAGTGCTGATTTGACAGTTGGTGGTGGTAAAAAACTTTCAGGATTTATCTCATACAAGAATTTCAAATCATAATAGGTATGATAAAGTACTGTCAATGGGTTATAAACCTTACTTGAAAACAATTTTTTTGCCGGTTCTGACTGAAGGATAATTGAACCGCCTAGAAAATATTCGACATTTTCAAACATCAGGCTACTAAAAATATCAGATGTAATACCAAAAGGAATATTTGAAACTACTTTAAATGGAACTTTCGGAACTACAAAATTTCTATAATCACATCTAACTACTTGAACGTTTTGATCGTGAATGAATTTTTTGCGCAAATGTTGACTTAATGCAACATCGTTTTCAATGGCAATAACTTTATCGACATTTTTTAAGAGATGAACAGTTAGAAAACCTTTACCAGCTCCAATATCTAAAACTGTATCGTGTTGATTTATATTTGATTCTTTTATTGCATCTTTAATAAGCACTTTGTCAATAGTAAAGTGCTGACCCGTAAAACGAACGGGCAATTTCTTTTTTGTCATTATTTACTTCTTACAGGTGAATACTTGAATTCAAATCGTGGAGAAGTGAATAGACAGTAATACCTGACAGAATAATAATAACAATGCAACGCCTTTAGTGAAAAGACGACACATAAAATTAATAGACGTTTTGTCTATACCAAAAAAATAAGGATTTTTACTCAGGACTGCCTATCACTTGATAGAATTCCATAACTTGATAAAACAAGACATAATGCAGAAATTGTAATTATTAGAGCACAAAAATATTAACTTTACCTAGAATAACAAAGAATAAATTGAAAGAAAAGAAAGCCGAACGCACAACATTGGCTATAGCTAATGCGGGTTAAAGTGCTAAAATGAAAGTAATTACAAAAAATAGATTAATCGTTAATCAGAAAGAAAAGTGCATTAAAATCCCGCACTAGCCATAGCCGAGATCGTTGTGGTGCATTTAAGAGAAACATTGTGAGTTTGAAAAAAAAATTAGAAAAAATTGATTTTGAAGTTGAAAACGGACTGAAATTCAAAGCGTCTGACAGATTACGGAATTTAATTCAGGAAAATCCAAACGAAACTCAATTGTGGAATAAACTCGCTGAATTATATTATGAAAGCGGATTTTTGGACTCTGCTGGAAAATATTGGATTCTGACTGAACCAACTGAAGACCGAATCAAAAAATGTGTTGAGATTTATGAAAAATCAGTAAATTATTCTGGATATCAAATTTTGCAAGAAATTGTATTTCGTGGAGACAAATCCAAACTTTCGGAATTTGCTCAAAACAAATTCTGATTCTCCGCAAACACACCTAATATTTTTAGTATATTAGCGCTCAAAAAGCAGGGATTATGAACATATTCAGTTTTACGGCTCATTTCGGTTCGGAGGAAGATTGTCGTTTGCATTTCAAGGAGCAGCGTGATAAGGA
>DASSWB010000090.1:0-36820 GCA_035705495.1 Salinimicrobium sp.
ACGCCTGCCAAACTTAATATTACCGAAGTCATGATAATAACCGGTTTGGATATGGAATTAAATTGTGCAACGAGAATCAGTAAAATTCCGCCCAAAGCAATTAAAAGCGCCTTCAAAAGGAAGTTCATGTTTTCTTCCTGCTTTTCTTGCTCACCTGTAAAGTCCAATGTTACATTTTTTGGAAGCTCGTAATTATTCAAGGCAACTTTTAAATGTTCTACAATTTCATTTCCATTGTATCCTTCCAAAACATTGGAATAAACAGTAATGACCCTTTTCAGATCTTTTCTTTTTATGGAACTAAAAGTTGCAGTAGGTGAGGTTTCAACCAAAGATGAAATTGGCACCTGCACAATTTCCCCGTTGCTCTGATTTTTGAATGTTACAGGCTGATTGAACAGCATATTTTCATTGTATCGGGAATTTTCATCAAAACGGACATTGATCTCATAATCTTCATCTCCATCTTTGAAGGTCGAAATCTCTTCACCATAAATTGATCTTCGCAAGGTTTGTCCTACGGATGACGTTGAAACCCCCAATTGACCTGCTTTTTCGCGATCTACTACTACTTCCAGTTCTCGTTTTGATTTGTTGATATCAATCTTGATTTCCTCGATACCAGCAATACTCAAACTGTTTATAAAGGTTCTTAATCGTTCTGCTTCTGCAAGCATTTGACCATAATCCTCTCCTTTTAATTCTATGTTTATGGGATATCCCGTTGGTGGTCCTGCTGCGTCTTTTTCCACAACAATAGAAACTCCTGGAATTCCTTGAACCGCTGCTCGGACTTCAGATAGAACATCACTACTTTTTACTCCTCTGCGCTCATTATATTCACGCATGGAAAGCGTGATTTTCCCTTTATGTGGCATTTCGTTCTGCTGACCACCATCTGTCTGCGGATTTCCAGCGCCTTCCCCCACTTGTGAAATAGCAGATTCCACCATAAAATTGTATCCGTCTTCATCTTCGTATTTTTCAATTGTTTCAAAAATACGTTTCTCAAGGAGTTTTGTCAGTTGATTTGTTTTTTCAATGGCTGTTCCTTCCGGATACTCTATATAAGTAATTATCTGTTTGGGCTCGTTCTCGGGGAAAAATAAAACATCCGGTTTTACAATTCCTGTAAGGATAAATGAAAAAATCAGAAGGAGAAATGTTCCTACCAAAAAGATGGTCGCTTTTTTCCCACGTAAAGCAAAATGCAAAAATCTTCCGTAGGCATTATCCAGTTTTTTCAGAGCCGTAAATTGAAAATAATCTACATACTTGACCAGAAAGTATTTATAAATCCATAGAAGAATGACCGCAAGAATCAACAAATTCCCAAATGCCCGAAGCATTCCAGATGGTAATGTGAAGCCAGCGATCAACAAAAGAATGCCGCCAATTCCCAAAATGGCACTGAGACGAATTAATTTCTTTTTAGGGATTGTTTCTTCTTCAGTCAGCATAAATTCCGAAGTCAACATTGAGTTTATAATCAACGCAACAAACAATGAAGAACCCAAAACTATTGAAAGTGTAATGGGGAAAATCATCATGAATTTACCAATTGTTCCTGGCCATAATGCCAATGGGAAAAAAGCAGCAAGTGTGGTTGCGGTGGAAGCAATAATTGGCCAAGCAATTTCGCCCATACCTTGTTTTGCGGCTTCTTTACGTGACATACCCTGACTCATCAAGGAATACACATTTTCCACTACAACAATTCCATTATCCACAAGCATTCCCAGTCCCATCACGAGTGCAAAAAGCACCATTGTATTTAGCGTGTAGCCCATACTGGATAAAATTATAAAGGAAAGGAACATTGAAAGTGGAATGGCCAATCCCACGAACAAGGCATTTCTAAAACCTAAAAAGAACATAAGAACCCCAACAACCAGAATAACCCCAAAAATAATGTTGTTAACCAAGTCATCGACTTGTCTTTCAGTATCGGTGGACATATCATTGGTATAACTGATATGCAATCCCTCAGGTAAATATTCTTCTTGTTCAATCTGAATGAGCGCTTTGATTTTTTCAACCGCTTCAATCATATTTTTTCCACCACGTTTTTTAATGTCCAGCATTACTACGGGTTCACCATATTCACGGGCAAAGGTGCTTGCGTCTTTTTCGTGAAATTTAACATCGGCTATGTCTTTTAAGAAGATGTTGCCGTTCTCCCGTTTTACAACAATGTTTTCCAAATCTTCCGGCTCCTCAATTTCGCCAATGATTCGAATATTTTTTTGAACGCCATCGCTAATAATATTTCCACCGGAAATCGTTCTATTTTCCGCCCTTACCGCATTAATGATGTCATCAAAACTGACTTGGGAAGCGGTCATTTTATAGATGTCGACACCAATTTCGACTTCCATATCTTCTGCACCACGTACACTTGCTTCTTTTATTTCGGGAAGCAATTCAATTCTTTCCTGAAGGTATTCTGCATATTCTTTAAGTTTCTGAACCGGAAAATTTCCAGTTAGGTTTATATTCAGAATAGGCATTTCTTCGGAAATGTTCAGTGCAAAAACGTTGGGTTCAACTTTAGCACCGTTATCCATTATTGGCCAAGTCGTTTCGGATTTTACCAAATCGACCTTGTCCTTGACCTTTTGTTTCGCCAGATCTACATCTACATCATCTTCAAACTCCACAATAACCAAAGAATAGTCCTGAAGCGTGGTGGAACTGATATAGGCAATACCGGAGATATCACTAAATTCTTCTTCCAGAGGCTCGGTAATGAATTTTTCTACGTCTTCCGCGGAATTTCCAGGATTGATCGAGCTAACGTATATTTTGGTTTCAACTATTTCCGGAAAAGCTTCACGGGGCATCGAATAATAAGACATAATTCCGCCGATAAGCACGATGGCCATAATAACATAGACCGTCATTTTATTGTCTATGGCCCAGGAAGCCAGTTTAAATTCCCTGTCTATTTTATTCATATACCTGGTTTCTAACTGTTACTTCTTGTCCGTCACGTAAATTTTTGCTGCCTTCAAGAATGATAATATCACCGGATTCCAATCCTTCCGTAATTTCTACCGATTCATTGTAAGAATAGCCAGTTTCAATTACATTCTCTTGAACCACACCGCTATTTTCATCCTTTATCTTTAATGTGTAAACAATACTTTTTCCCGTTGCATTCCTCTGGACTATATTTTCAGGAATAATGATTGCATTTTCTTTTGAATAATCGTTGAATTTTACGGTAGCGATTTGGTTGGGAACAATCATTCCATCTTCATTTGGAATGGCAATTTCAATCGTGAAGGTGCGGTTGTTTGGATTGATATTGTTTCCAACCCGATTTATTTCTCCTTTGAATGTTTTGTTCAAAGAAGCGATTTCAACAAGCACTTCAGTGTTTTTTCCAATCTTGCCAAAATAAGATTCAGGAACCTCTGCTTCAACAAACATATTTTTCAGGCTAATAAGTCGGAACAGTTGATTTTGTCCCGGAGCCACCACAACGCCTTGTTCTGTATAAACTTCATCTATGATTCCGGCGAATGGAGCTCTAATAATGCTTTTTCCCAGTTGTGATTGAACTTGGTTTATGGAACTGTTAAGTGCCTCATAATTTGCTTTTGCCTGCAAGTACTGGATTTCGGAGCCTATGTTTTGTTCCCATAAACGTTCTTGTCGTTCAAACGTGGTTTTTGCCAAAGCTGCCTGGGTTTTTAACCTTGCCAACTCGCTTGAAAGTCCGCCGTCATCAACAATGGCCAAAATTTGTCCTTTTGAAACTTTTTGTCCTTCGTCAACACGAACATCTTTCAAAATTCCAGCCGATTCGGGATAAACAACAATATTTTCATCTGTTGCAACATCTCCTTGAACTTCCGCATAATGTTTAAATATGGTATCCTTGATTTTCTGAGTGGTAACCAAAGCAAAATTTTTATTCGGATCCAATTTTTTGATTTCCGCATCCAGCAAGTCGATTTTTTTGGAAAGTTCGGCCTGTTGCTTGTTCAATTCCGCTTTTTTCTCTCGCAATTGGGTTACATCTCCTTTTTCTATGAGACTTTCAACGGAATCAGGTTCATTTCCGCAGGAAAGAATCAGGAGGGAAAACAATACTAATAAGATGGTTTTTTTCATTTTGAAAAATGCTAATTTAATTTTCGTTTGTGGTTGTGTCCAGTAGATTTTCTAGTTCCGCTTTTTCGGTGATGACATCCATCATCGCTTGAAGCAGTTGTTGTTGCGCATTGTATAATTGATTTTGGGCTTCGCTGAGTTCAAAACTTGAGGCAAGACCTTCAAAGAATTTTATCTGGTTTTTATCTTCAATACGCTGCGCCAACTCCAGGTTTTTCTTTTGGGTGATGTAATTTTCAATGCTGAATTCATAGTCGTTTTTAGCCGAATTTATCTGAAGTTGTACCTCATTCTTTGTTTTTTCAAGATTAAGAAGCGCTTGTTCGTGAGCTATTTTTTTCTGTTGTGTTCGAGCACCACGCATTCCACTGCTGAAGATGGGAATATTGAGACTAACACCTAAAATTGACTGTGCGAAATAATCCTGATCTGAATCCAGAAAATTGAATTCCTCATTAAACCCTTGATAACCATAATTTACAAATGCCGAAAGGCTAGGAAGTGCTTTTGCTTTTTCCAATTTTACTTGAATTTCAGCTGATTCTTTTTGATCTTCTGCAATAATGTAATCGATGTTGTCTTCTATTGGGATGGTTTTTTCCAGTAAAGCCAAATCGTAATTTTTCATTGTTAAATCCTCCAAATTTTCAGACAAGGTTACTGTGGTTTCAATTGGTAAACCCAAAGTTATATTCAACATTTCGTAGGCGACATCACGCATTCTCACGCTTCGGTTCAGGTTGTTTTTTAAAGTTAAAAGAGTGATTTCGAGTCGTTCAACATCTTCTTCTTCCGCCAAACCATTTTCAAATATCTTTTTGGTATCGTCGTAATTCTTTTGAATATTGGAAACATTTCGGTTCAATATTTTCACACTTTCTTCTGCCAACAGAACATTGCTGTAAGCACTTATTATCGCTTTCTCGACTTCTTGATCCGTTTTGATTTTTATATTTTCGGAAATTTCCAAAAGTGTCTTGGCCGATTGTACGCCAACAATATAAGATCCGTCGAATATTAATTGATTCCAGGTCGCTGTCGCGTTCATGCTTTGTTTGGTCCCAAATCTTACCGGCATAAAAGTTCCGGGTTCACCTCCGGCAATTTCCGCAGGAATCAACGTTACTGGTTGTTTTAGATAATTTTGATAATCAACGCCTCCAGTTATTTGAGGCAGACCTTGGGAAATTATTTCCCATTTCTGTTTGAGTGCTTTTTCAATATCTTTTTCAGCGATCTGGGAATCATAATTATTGTCAAGTCCAAATTCTATGGCTTCTTCCAAAGAGAAAGTATAACTTTCTTTTGGCTGATTTTCCTGCGCCATTAAAAGTGTGGAGAACAGGAAAAGAAAAATCAAGCTGCTATGCTTCAGTATTTGCTTCATTTGTTTTTATAAAATCTTGTAAAGTTTGTAGTCCTTTTGGTGTGCATATCGCCCGAAGATGATATTCTAGAAAATATTGCATGATTTGTTGATTCGAATACAAATCAGGCGGGAAAAACCGTTGATCCTTGGTACCCAAAATTCCGATGAAATGAATCCGACTAATAAAAGGAACAGGAAGATCATCTCTATAATGTCCCGTGGCAATCCCGCGTTCCAAGTTTTCGCTGACACAACAATCAATCAATTCAAATTGCTGGATTTTTATATTCTCATAGATTTTTGGATAATATTTTTGAAGTTGATATTGTGGTGAGCTTTTTTCTTCTTTTAAATGAATAGAGGTGAACTTTTTAATTTCAAAAAGTTCCTCAATCGGATTCTGTTTCTTCGCCCTAATTTCACAAATTCCGTCATATATAAAGGCGAAAAGCGTTGAAACACAAGCTTCAATCAATTTGCTTTTGGTCTGAAAATGTTCGTAAATGGTTTTTTTCGAAATTCCCATTTCGTTACCAATGTCGTCCATTGTCACACTTTTGAAACCAAGGTTCAAAAATTTTTCTGTTGCGGTATTTATAATTTTCTCTTTCATTAAAACCTCCAATTGGTCGGCAAAAATAATTCAAAGAAACTTTTAAACCAAGAAAGTTTCCAAGTTTTTACAGCTGTTTTCCGTTAGGAGGATATATTTGATCAATTGTGTATTTTAGCGGAAAATTCATTTAATGTACGAGCTCCATATTTATCAAGAATCTTTTGATCAATATTTAAAAGACAAAGTAACTTCCAAGGAACCCAGAAACCTTTACGAGCCTATTTCCTACATTCTGAATTTAGGCGGAAAAAGATTGCGCCCAGTATTACTTCTTTTGGTTGCTGATTTGTTTTCCGGTAAATATAAAAACGCTTTGGATGCGGCTTTAGCTGTAGAAGTATTTCATAATTTTTCATTGGTTCACGATGATATTATGGATGCAGCGCCTTTAAGACGTGGGGAGGCTACAGTACACGAAAAATGGGATGTGAATACGGCCATACTTTCAGGAGATGCGATGCTGATAAATGCATACCGACTTTTTGAGAATTATCCCGATGCAGTTTTTAAGGAATTGGCAACATTGTTTAGTACGACCGCAATTCAAGTGTGTGAAGGTCAGCAGTACGACATTGATTTTGCAACGATGGAAGATGTTAGTATAGCGCAATATATTCATATGATTGAATATAAAACTGCGGTTCTGGTTGGGGCAAGTTTGCAAATGGGTGCAATTATCGCCGAATCATCTGTGGAATGTAAAACCGCGATTTATGAATTCGGAAAATTACTCGGAACCGCTTTTCAAATTCAGGATGATTATTTGGATGTTTTTGGAGATCCCATCGATTTCGGGAAACAGGTAGGAGGAGATATTATTGAAAATAAAAAAACCTATTTGTACCTGAAGGCTTTAGAGCAAGCCGACGAAAAAAACAAACAGCAATTACTTCATTTGTATTCCATTAATCCTGTCGATGCCAAGGGGAAAATTGATACGGTAAAAAGTTTGTTTCTTCAAAGCAAGGCAGACGAAGCTACAAAAAATGCGATTCAGGAATATACGGAAAAGGCTTTTTCGGTTTTGGAAAAAATGGATCTTTCCGAAGCAAAAAAAGAACCGTTAAGACGGTTTGGCGAAAATTTAATGAATCGGCAATACTAGATATTTTTCAGAAATAAACACTGACAAAAGGAGCCAGAGGTGTAGAATAAATACTTTTGTCTTCGTCATAAAGAACATCATACCGCAATCCAATAGTTACTGGTCCTGTTCTGTATCCTGCGCCCAGAAATAAAGCGGGGTACATATAATTTTTGTCCACATCCGGACCTCCAATATATTTATCTTTCATATTTACTTGAAGCAATTCAAATTCCGCAGAAAGTCGTAGAACCGGCAGCGGGCTCAGGTAGGTCAATAAACTTCCTCCAAATGTGGAAGCTTTAAAAGAATTGGTACTGGACAGAGAGCCTTGCAAACCGACTCCCGCTGAAAAATATTGGTTAAAATCGTAAATTGCGGAAGGTGCCAAAAAGCCATAAAAAGAATCATTTCCAAAAGAAGCGCCAATACTGCCGCCAAACCTTACATGGCTCCAGAAATTATCAGTTTTATCCTGTGCGTTTAAGTTTTGTGAAACTGCGAGAAAAATTAGGAAAAATCCCGAGAATATTTTTTTGGAATTAAGAAAATTAAGTGTCATAATCAAAAACTTCTGTAGCATTGGTTAAATATATGAAATCGGTTTAAGTATGTGATTAAAGTTTGTATTTTTGCACTGTTTATTATAAAAAAAGGATTCAAGTCCCCAATTATGGAAAGATTTTCGTTTCTTAATGCAGCGCATACTTCTTACTTCGCCGATCTGTATGATCAATATTTGCAATTCCCCGACAGTGTAGAACCCAGTTGGAGAGCTTTTTTCCAAGGTTTCGATTTTGGAATGGAACAAAACCCCACTTCAATTAATTTTGACCCCAACAACCTTCCGGATAAAGCCGTGATGTGTGAAGATGTTTTTAATGAATTCAGGGTTGTAAAACTGATTGATGCCTACAGAACACGCGGTCATTTATTTACCCGAACAAATCCGGTTAGGGAACGCAGAAAATATGCGCCAACTTTGGAAAAGGAAAATTTTGGCTTGTCAGATCACGATCTGGAAAAAACATTCAATGCAGGTGAGATTCTGGGAATGGGAGTGAGCACATTGAAAGACATTATTGCGCATCTTGAAAAAGTTTACTGCCAATCTATTGGTATTGAATATATGTACATGCGGGAGCCGAAAGAAGTTAATTGGATTCAGGACAAGCTGAATGTCAATGAAAATCATCCAAACTTCAGCGCTGAACAGAAAAAACATATTTTAAAAAAATTAAATGAAGCCGTTTCATTTGAAAATTTCTTGCACACCAAATACGTCGGGCAGAAAAGATTTTCTTTGGAAGGTGGTGAGAGTTTAATCCCCGCACTGGATGCAATTATTGAGCGAGCCGCCGATTTAGGAGTGGGAGATTTCGTAATGGGAATGGCGCATAGAGGTCGGTTAAGTACCTTGACCAATATCTTCGGAAAAAGTGCAAAGGATATTTTCAGTGAATTCGACGGGAAAGATTACGAGCAGGATATATTTGATGGTGATGTTAAATATCATTTAGGCTGGACGGCTTCCAGAAAAACAGATAACGGAAAAGAAATTAACCTGAACATCGCGCCCAATCCTTCACATCTTGAAACCGTAGGAGCTGTAGTGCAAGGTATTGCAAGAGGAAAACAAGATAGAAGATATAAATCTGAATATTCCAAAGTGCTGCCTATTGTTGTTCATGGTGATGCTGCAATTGCCGGACAGGGAATTGTTTACGAAATTATACAAATGGCACAATTGGATGGTTATAAAACCGGAGGAACCATTCATATAGTTATCAATAATCAGATAGGTTTTACTACCAATTATTTGGATGCCAGATCTTCAATTTATTGTACCGATGTAGCAAAGGTTACTTCATCTCCGGTACTTCACGTAAATGCCGATGATGCCGAAGCAGTTGTGCATGCCGTTCTTTTTGCACTGGATTTTAGAATGCAATTCGGTAAAGATGTTTTCATCGATTTATTGGGTTATAGAAAATATGGTCATAACGAAGGAGATGAACCGAGATTTACGCAACCAAAATTGTATAAGGCAATTTCCAAACATAAAAATCCGCGTGATCTTTATGCAGAAAAACTGATTTCCCAGAAGGTAATTGAAGACAATTATCTTTCCAAGTTAGAAGAAGATTATAAGCAGGCTTTGGAAGAAAGTTTGGAAAATTCGAGAAAAGAAGAGGTGACCATAATCACTCCAATAATGCAAGATGAATGGGAGGGATTAAAATATGTTCAGGAAGATGAAATGATGAAAGAGGTAGATACCACTTTCAACATTGAAAAATTGACGGAATTAGCAAAGGTGATAACCAAATTACCGAAAGACAAAAAGTTCTTGAGGAAAATTGAAAGATTGATTGAAGCCAGACATAAAATGTTTTTTGAAGACAATCAATTGGATTGGGCCATGGGCGAACTCTTGGCTTACGCAACCCTTTTATCCGAAGGATATCACGTACGAATTAGTGGGCAGGATGTTGAACGCGGAACTTTCTCCCATAGGCATGCGGTTATAAAATCTGAAGACAGTGAAGAAGAAATCGTTTTATTGAACAATCTAGAAGCGGACCAGGGAGCGTTCAATATTTTCAATTCATTGCTTTCGGAATATGCGGTTGTCGGATTTGATTATGGTTATGCAATGGCTTCTCCAAAAACATTGACGATCTGGGAGGCGCAATTTGGCGACTTCAGCAATGGAGCGCAAATAATGATAGATCAATATATTTCGGCGGCCGAGGATAAATGGAAATTGCAAAACGGGCTTGTTATGTTCTTGCCCCATGGATATGAAGGCCAAGGAGCAGAGCATTCTTCTGGAAGAATGGAAAGATACTTACAACTTTGTGCAAGTGATAACATGTTTATAGCTGATTGTACAACTCCGGCCAACATGTATCATCTTTTGCGCAGACAAATGAAAGTGGATTACAGAAAACCATTGATTATCTTTACACCTAAAAGTTTATTGAGACACCCGCAAGCTATTTCCACAAAAGAGGAATTTGCCAATGGTAGTTTTCAAATGATTATTGATGATGAAAAGGCTGATGTTGAAAAAATTAAATCAGTTGTTTTCTGTACGGGTAAATTTTATTACGATTTATTCGAAGCCAGGGAGGAACAAAACCGTGATGATGTAGCACTTGTTCGAATTGAACAATTGTTTCCATTGCCATCAGACAAAATAAAGGAAGTTATCAAGAAATATAAAAATGCAGATGACGTTGTTTGGGCACAAGAAGAACCACGAAATATGGGGGCCTACAGCCATCTATTATTGCATTTGGAAGAGACAAAAAGTTGGCGGGTTTGCAGTCGGAAATTTTATGGCGCGCCTGCTTCGGGAAGTTCGGTAAGATTTAAAAAACGTCATGCCAAAGTAATTGAAAGTGTATTTAATAAAGATTTAAACGAATAAAAATAACCAACCTGATTTTCAGGAAATAAAAAAAGAACACATGGCTTTAGAAATGAAAGTCCCTTCTCCGGGAGAATCTATAACAGAAGTAGAAATTGCACAATGGCTTGTTGCAGATGGTGACTACGTAGAAAAAGACCAGCCAATTGCTGAGGTTGACAGTGACAAGGCTACACTCGAATTACCTGCGGAAGCAAGTGGAATAATTACCTTAAAGGCTGAAGAAGGAGATGCCGTGGCCGTAGGGCAAGTGGTTTGTTTGATTGATACCGATGCTGCTAAACCAGGATCGAATTCAAAGAATGACTCTGCAGCAAAAGAAGAGCCTAAAAAAGAGGCTTCCGAACCTAAAAAAGAGGAACCTAAAAAAGAGGAGCCAAAGGAAACGGAAGAAAAAACATACGCTACCGGAACACCTTCACCCGCAGCCAAGAAAATTTTGGAGGAAAAAAATGTTGAGGCAAAAGATGTGAAGGGAACAGGTCGTGACGGCAGAATTACCAAGGAAGATGCTAGTTCGGCAAAACCTTCTATGGGAACTCCTGGACAGGGCAAAAGAGGTGAAGAAAGGAAAAAAATGTCGATGTTGCGCCGTAAAGTAGCTGAACGACTGGTAAGTGCGAAAAACGAAACCGCCATGCTTACCACTTTCAACGAAGTGGATATGTCGGCGATTTTTTCTTTAAGAAATCAATATAAGGAGGAATTCAAGGAAAAGCACGGTGTAGGTCTTGGTTTCATGTCATTCTTCACTTTGGCAGTGGTAAGAGCTTTGGAACTTTATCCAGATGTGAATTCAATGATAGATGGTGATTACCAAATAAAATACGATTACGCAGATATCAGCATTGCCGTTTCTGGTCCTAAAGGCTTGATGGTTCCTGTAATGCGAAATGTAGAGAATATGAGCTTCCGTGCGGTTGAAGCTGAGGTGAAACGATTGGCGTTAAGAGCAAGGGATGGTCAAATTACAGTTGACGAAATGACCGGTGGGACTTTCACGATTTCAAACGGTGGTGTTTTTGGTTCTATGTTATCAACGCCGATTATCAATCCTCCGCAAAGTGGTATCTTGGGAATGCACAATATCGTGGAACGACCTGTGGCTGTTGATGGCCATGTAGAAATCCGACCAGTAATGTTCGTCGCACTTTCTTATGACCATAGAGTTATTGACGGTCGTGAGTCTGTTGGTTTCTTGGTTGCAGTGAAGGAAGCCCTCGAAAATCCTGAAGAACTGTTAATGGACAACGACGTTAAACGCGCTTTGGAACTTTAATTTTTTAAAATTAAAAAGTGTGCAATATAAAAAAGGGAGCATTGCTCCCTTTTTTTGTTGTATTAAAGTACCAAAATCCCTTTTGACAAGTCTATTTTAAAAACAAATAACCTTTTTTATAATCGATAACCGCTTTTCCTCTTTGTAGGATGTCGGCACCAATAATTCCGTGCACTTTCTTGGCTTTATGCGTAACAAGTGCCTCATTTACATGCCGCAAATCAAAAAGCACAAAATCGATTTTTGATTTTTTCCATTTCTGAATTTCAATTTTATTTTTTTGAGAAAGTTGTGTCAGCATATTTGCAGCACCGGCACCTGCAGCTCTTATTTCACTTTCTTCGGCATTAAGTTTAAAATGCTCAATCGCATCAAATCCAATACACGAACTGGAAGCACCTGTATCAACCAAAAACATGCCTTCTATTCCATTTATTTTTGCACCGACCTCCAAATGATTGGTTTGGGTAGTTTTCATTTTTATCCTGTGATAACCTTTAGCTTCCAAGAATTCTTTAAGGGACATTCGCTTTTTTCTGCAAATATAGGTTTTCAAAATAATTTACCTTTGTGCCCATGATTTTAACAGATACACATACACATTTATATTCCGAAGAGTTTAAAGATGATCGGGAAGAGATAATTCAAAACGCGTTGCGGGAAGGTGTGAAACGATTTTTTGTTCCCGCAATAGATTCTTCCTATGTAGAAGCTATGTATCAACTTGAAAAAAATTATTCGCAGCATGTTTTTCTAATGGCGGGTTTGCACCCAACATCGGTTAAAGAGAATTTTCAGGAAGAACTTCAGCTTGTAGAGAAACAACTTCAGCAAAGAGAATTTGTCGCTATTGGGGAAATAGGAATCGATTTGTATTGGGATCAAACTTTTTTAAAACAGCAACAAGAAGCATTTCAATATCAAATCCGACTTGCGAAAAAATATGGATTGCCAATTGTGATCCATTGTCGGGAAGCTTTTGAAGAAATTTTTCAGATTTTGGAAATAGAAAAAGCAGATGATTTACGCGGAATTTTTCACTGCTTTACCGGAACAAAAGAACAAGCTGAACGTGCACTTTCTTATAATATGAAACTGGGGATTGGAGGGGTAGTGACTTTTAAAAATGGAAAAATTGATCGGTTTTTAGATGAAATTCCATTAAAACATATCGTTCTAGAAACAGATTCTCCTTATTTGGCCCCAGCACCCTTTCGCGGAAAACGAAACGAAAGTTCTTATTTGACTAAAATAGCGGAAAAAGTTGCCGAAATTTACGAAATGCCATTTGAAGAAATTGCCCGTATCACAACTAAAAATTCCGAAGATATATTTGGGGTTTAATGTGCGGAATTCTTTTTAATTTTGTTCATTTGTCGTAATAACAATTAGTGCCAGAGTGTCAGAATTTGATAATATAAGGTTTTACAAAGATGAAGAAGTGCAAGGTGCGCTTCAGGAGTATAAAAAGCATCCTATGATCAAGGCGCTGCTTCATTTTACATTTCCAAAAAAACCGATGGATGTTATTTATGAGACGTTGAAAGAGTGCCATTCCATTCGTGACTTTCAAACGGAAATCATTTACCATTCGGTGCAAAAAGTTTTGGAAAAAAGTTCCGAAGGTTTGTCTTATGAAGGTTTTGAGAAATTGAAAAAGGACGAATCTTATCTTTTTATTTCGAATCATCGCGATATTATTTTAGATACCTCATTATTGAATTGCACTCTTTTTGAAAATGATCTCGTAATGACGGCTTCTGCAATCGGGGATAATTTGGTTCAGAAACCATTTCTGATGGCGTTATCAAAACTCAACCGAAATTTTTTGGTTCAGAGAAACTTGCCGCCAAGGGAAATGTTAAAGAGTTCGCAAAATCTTTCGCTTTATATTAAAAAATTGCTTCTTGAAGATAAACGATCTGTTTGGATGGCCCAAAGGGAAGGAAGAACAAAAGACGGAAGCGATGTAACCCAGCAAGGGGTTTTAAAAATGCTGGCAATGGCCAAGGGGAAAGAATCCCTGCCAGAATATTTTTCGAAATTGAAAATTGTGCCGGTGGCAATTTCATATGAATTCGATCCAACCGATATCATGAAAATGTCGGAATTGATTGCGAAAAAACTTCAAAAAGCATACGTGAAAACTGCCAATGAAGATTTTATTTCAATTTTAAAAGGCGCAATAGGAAATAAGGGTCGGATTCACATAACTGCGGGTGAGATTTTCGATTCCAAAAAATTGGGAAAAGTAGTTGATGAAGATGCTCCGATGAATGAACAATTACAAGGTATTGCTACCGCGATAGATGAAAATATTTACAATAACTATAAACTTTGGCCATCAAACTATGTTGCCACAGATCTCTTAAACGAAGACAATAAATATGCGTCTTTTTATTCTCTTAAGGAAAAGCGACAGTTTGAAAGAAGAGTGTCTAAAAGAGTAGATGAGAGCGATCCTATCGCTAGAAACAGTTACTTGCTGATGTATGCCAATCCTGTATTGAATAGGGAAGGATTAAAATTGAAATAATGGCAAAAATTCTGCTTATATACACTGGTGGGACCATAGGTATGATCAAAGACTATGAAACCGGCGTTTTAAAAGCTTTTGATTTTTCCGAACTTTTATTGAATATTCCGGAACTAAAATTACTTGAACACCAAATTGAAACTGTAAGTTTCGAAAAACCTATAGATTCTTCCAATATGGATCCGCAACATTGGTTGAGAATCGCTGAAATTATCGAAGATACCTATAACGATTATGATGGTTTTGTTGTGCTCCATGGAAGTGATACAATGGCTTATTCTGCGTCGGCCCTAAGTTTCATGTTCGAAAATTTGAACAAACCAATTATTTTTACAGGCTCTCAACTACCAATAGGAGATTTACGAACCGATGCAAAAGAAAATTTAATAACAAGCATTCAAATTGCCGGATTGCAAAAAGAAGGCAAGCCTGTTATTACTGAAGTAGGCTTGTATTTCGAATATAAATTATATAGGGGTAATAGAAGCACGAAGATAAATGCAGAGCACTTTGAGGCATTTGCTTCTCTAAATTACCCTGCTCTTGTGCAGTCTGGTGTGCATCTTTCTGTCAACTATCCAGCTCTTTTTAAATCGGACGAAAAGAAAAAACTTGTATTACACAAGAAGATGGAGCAGGAAATTATTATTGTGAAACTTTTCCCTGGTCTAAATGAATCAATCCTGAATCACATATTTTCTTTACCAGGTTTAAAAGGTGTGATTTTGGAGACATACGGTAGCGGGAACGCACCAACGAATAAGGAATTTTTGAAAATGTTGGAACAGAGAATTTCGGAAGGACTGGTTGTAATAAATGTAACACAGTGCAGTGGGGGGAGCGTTGCTATGGGGCTTTATGAAACCAGTACACATTTAAAAAGTATTGGTGTGGTTTCGGGAAAAGATATAACCACAGAAGCGGCGGTTGTAAAATTAATGTATCTTTTGGGGAAGGATTTGTCGCCTAAAGTTTTTAAAACCATTTTTGAAACTTCCTTACGGGGAGAAATGTTATAAAAAATTAACGAGGCTTCTTTGATGGTTTTATATTTTTTTCGTTATTTGCCGCCCGTTTCAGAATGAAGCAATTTTTAGAGAGGTGGCCGAGTGGTCGAAGGCGCACGCCTGGAAAGTGTGTATACGTCACAAGCGTATCGAGGGTTCGAATCCCTTCCTCTCTGCAATTTTTTAATTACTATTATTACAGTTCTTAAAAAATCTGGTTTTTCATGATATTTAATTCACTTTATATATTCATTGAAAACCCTTTAATTTTTCTGGCGATAGGAAAAACAACCGTAAATCCTCCTCTCTGCCAGCGTTTTTTTTAAAAGAATTATTTTATATCTTTAACCCCTTAATTAATTAAATCAAGAAAACAGTAATGAAAAAAATTTTTTCAATTTTGGTAATCGCTACCATTATGGCATTTGGTGCTGTTAATGTAAATGCGAATAATAATGTAAATACATTACCCGGTGCTATCGCAACTTTCATTCAGGATGAAGAGGCTGCAACAGCGACTACTCAGGCGGATGCCGAAGAAAGCGAAAATTTTCATCAAGAGTTAAAAAGACGTTTTATAGAAGGAGGGCCTGGGTTTATGGGCGTTATTCTTCTGTGTCTAATTTTAGGTTTGGCGATTGCGATAGAAAGAATTATATATTTAAATCTTGCCACAACAAATACAAAAAAGTTGGCACAAAATGTTGAAGATGCTCTTAATGGCGGGGGAATGGAAGCTGCTAAGGAAGTTTGTAGAAACACAAAGGGTCCGGTAGCATCTATATATTACCAAGGTTTGGATCGTGCAGATGAAAGTATTGATGCTGCTGAAAAGGCTGTTGTTGCCTATGGAGGGGTTCAAATGGGGCAATTGGAGAAAAATGTATCTTGGTTGAGTTTGTTTATCGCTTTGGCGCCCATGCTTGGATTCTTGGGAACCGTAATAGGGATGATTCTTGCATTTGATAAAATTGAAGCTGCTGGGGATATGGAGCCTTCTTTAGTTGCTGGAGGTATCAAAGTAGCCTTGATTACGACAGTTTTTGGTTTAATTGTTGCGATGATTCTTCAGATATTTTACAACTATATTATCGCTAAAATTGATAGCATCGTGAATGATATGGAAGATGCTTCAATTACTTTGATCGACATCCTTGTGGATTACAAGAATAAAAGAAGAGTTTAATTAAAGGAACATAATAACAGTATTATGAACATACATAAAATATTAAAATACTTGGCCATAGTGGTTGGTGTTATTGGCCTTATTTTTTTAGCTCGGGTCTTAATCGCAGGCGATCAAGCTATTACAGACTCAGCTGATGTTCAGGCCAGTGTTGTGAATCCTTTCCTATATATCGCTTATTTTGTTTTTGTTTTTGTTGTAGCGTTGGTTTTGGTATTCGTCATCAAAGGCTTGTTCACTAAGAATGTAAAAAACACTTTAATTTCTACTGGTATTTTGTTGTTGCTAGTTGCAATAGCTTACTTTTTAGCTGATGGGAATGCGATGTACGATAGGAATAACAATAGTCAAATAATTTCTGAATCAGGATCCAAATGGGTTGGCACTGGGTTAATTACCTTTTATTTTTTAGGTGCCTTAGCAATTGGAACCATGATTTTTTCAGGCGTTAAAAAATTAATTAAATAATATGGCTAGACGATCAGCACCGGAAGTGAATGCCGGCTCTATGGCCGACATTGCTTTCCTTCTATTGATTTTCTTTCTTGTAACTACCAAAATATCGACTGATAGTGGTATTAACTCGAAATTACCTCAATGGCAGCCAGAAGATGTTCCTCCACCCAAAATAAAACAGAAGAATATTTTTACTGTTATCATTGATAATAATGGACAACTTTTGGTAGAGGACGAATTGATGGAATTGGAAAATTTACGTGAATCGGCTATTGCTTTTCTTGATAATGGAGCAGAAGGTTGCGATTATTGCCAAGGAACGGGAGATCCAAATTCTTCTGATAATCCGGAGAAAGCCATTATTTCGCTTCAGAATGATCGTAAAACCAGTTATGGAGATTATATTGCCGTAATGAACGAATTGGTTGGCGCCTATAATACACTAAGGAACAGGGAAGCTGAGCGTATGTATGGTCAATCATTTGTAGAAATGGAGAAAAACTTTTACGACGGAACCTACCCTGGTAATAAGGCGAAATTGGAAGAGAGGATTGAAATTATTAGAAATATGTATCCTCAGAAATTATCAGAAGCAGAACCAAAAGAATAAATAAATAAGCTAAATTTTTGATTATGTCTAAATTCAAAAAGAAAAAGAACGATGAAATGCCGGCTATTTCTACGGCTTCGTTGCCCGATATCGTTTTTATGTTACTTTTTTTCTTTATGGTTGCAACAGAGATGCGAGATAGCACGCTATTGATTCAAAATGAACTTCCCTATGCAGATCAGGTGGAAAAACTTGAAAAAAAGGATTTGGTAATGTACATTTATGCTGGTCAGCCCAGCGAGCGATATAGGTCTACTGCGGGTAGTGCTGCCAGAATACAGTTAAATGACAAGTTTGCTGATGTTGAAGATATCCAAAAATTTATTTATTCAGAAAGGGAATCAAAGAGGGAAGAACTGGTGGATAAATTAATTACTGCCTTGAAGGTGGACAAGGAAACCAACATGGGTCTTGTATCCGATATTAAACAAGAGTTACGTAAAGCTGAAGCGCTTAAAATCAATTATACTACTAGAACGGGAGATGCTTCTAAAAATCAGTAGTTTGAATATCTTATGATTACATTTAAACATCCCTTAGGGGATGTTTTTTTATTTTAAGCAATGTGCTGCATTGTAAAATATTATCTTTGTTCAAACCTGACGTATGAGGAGAGTCTTCTTTTTTATATTAATAATTTTTGTGGTTTCCACAGCCACTGGTCAAACAGATTCTACTGATGTAATCATTGATTCCAATTACAGGGAAGATCAATTTTATCTTGGCTTATCTTTTAATATTTTAAATGAGAAACCTATTGGCTTATCTCAGACCGGTTTTTCCGGAGGGGTTTTTGTCGGTGCGATGAGGGATTTTCCATTAAATAAACGAAGAAATATTGCTATTGCGGTTGGATTGGGTTGGGCTTTTAATACGTATAATCAAAATTTAGGCATTTATAAAAACTCGAATAACAATACGCTTTATACGATTCTGGGGGATGAGGAATACGATACAAATCGCTTTAATACATTTTCTATAGAAGTGCCAATTGAATTCCGTTGGAGAACATCAACGCCTACAGTTTATAATTTTTGGAGAATCTATCCCGGTTTCAAATTCGGATATATATATGGTTTCAAATCAAAGTTTCTTGAAGGGGACCATGAAGAAGTATCCAAAAATCCAGACGGACTGGAAAGGATTCGATTTGGCGCCACTCTTTCAATGGGAAAGGCTAACTTTAATGTGAATTTTTATTACGGGCTCAATCCTATGTTTGAAGGTATAACAAATGGAAATACGGATATTGAATTTTCCGTTCTCAAAATCGGGCTGATTTTTTACATTTTATAACCAGTACTGGAGCATTAACAATTGGGGTATAATTCCAATAAATACTCCGATAATAAGTTCTGGGATAGAATGTGATTTTGATTCTAAACGGGAACTGGCAACCAATCCGTTTGCTACGATTAGAAACGCCAGCGTATCCAAAAGATTTACTTTAAAATAGATGCTCAAAGCTATTAAAAACATGGTTAGTCCGGATATCCCTACCATGTGTAAGCTTATTTTTAAGTTCAGAAAAGCAAGTATTAAACTGGTCATACTGGAGAATAGAACTCCCAGGAAAAAATAATGTAACTCCGGAAAATCAACCTCGTCAAAAATAATCTTTAGCACCAGAAGATAAAGAAGTACAATGTAAAGCAATAAAGGCAGTATTCTTTCCTTTGCTTTTTCAAGAAAAATATTTCCTGCCAATCCCAATGTTCTAAGCAAAAAGAAAAAAACAATGGGTATAAAAACCGTGATGATAGCTATTGCCAACAATTTAGCATCGATCAGAGGGCGGGGGAAAAATCTTGATGAAAAGGTGAAATACAGAATGCAACCGAAAAAAGGAATAAAAATAGGATGAAAAATGTAAGAAATGATCTTAAGAAAGATTCTCATATTTCCTTTCTTAATCTGGCGACTGGAATGTCTAATTGTTCCCGGTATTTTGCAATGGTCCTTCGAGCAATTGGATAACCTTTTTCCTTAAGTACTTTAGCTAATTTATCATCTGTCAAAGGTTTTCTTTTGTCTTCCTCTTCTATAGACATTTCTAGGATTTTCTTGATTTCTCTTGTGGAAACATCTTCGCCTTGATCGTTTTTCATGGATTCAGAAAAGAATTCCTTGATCAATTTTGTTCCGTACGGTGTGTCAACATATTTGCTATTTGCAACGCGAGATACGGTTGAAACATCCATTTCAATTTCGTCAGCAATATCTTTTAGGATCATCGGCTTCAGGTTTCGCTCGTCGCCAGTCAGAAAAAATTCCTTTTGATAATGCATAATGGCACTCATTGTTACCATTAAAGTCTGTTGTCTTTGTTTTATGGCTTCAATAAACCACTTGGCCGAATCAAGTTTTTGCTTGATAAACATTACTGCATCTTTTTGTGCCTTCGATTTTTCCTTTGATTCCTTATATCCTTTCAACATTTCGCTATAATCTCTGGAAACGTGCATTTCCGGAGCGTTACGTCCATTCAAGCTCAGTTCGAGTTCGCCGTCCACGATTCTGATGGTAAAATCCGGTACCACATGTTCAACAGCTCTATTTCCGCCGGAAAAAGCACCGCCAGGCTTTGGATTTAAATGTTCAATAACATCAATGACTTCTCTCAGTTCATCTTCTTGTATATTATGCTTTGAAAGAAGTTTATCGTAATGTTTTTTGGAAAATTGTTCAAATGATTTATCTAGAATTTCATAGGCAAGAACATTGTATTTTGTCTGCTCCTTTCTTTTTAGTTGGATCAAAAGACATTCTTTTAAATTTCTTGCTCCCACACCTGCCGGATCCAGATTTTGAACCAATTCCAGTACCTTCTCTACCTTGTCTTCATCGGTATACACGTTTTGCGTGAAAGCTAAATCATCAACTATGTCGGGTATGGATCTTCTTATATATCCACTTTCATCTACACTACCGACCAAAAATTCTGCAATTTGTTGCTCCGTATCATTTAGCGGATAGGTGCTCAACTGGGTCAGTAAATTCTGCGTAAAAGAGGTGCCAGATGCATAGGGCATGCTTTTTTCCTCATCGTCAGCACTATAATTATTCGCTTGAAGTCGATAACTCGGAATTTCATCATCACTTAGATACTCATCTACATTTATATCGGTCTCTATTGTTTCATTTCCGAAGTCGTCATCACTGTTTTCGTTGCTGAAGTTATCATCATAATCGTCCTGCACTTCTTTTCCACCTTCAAGTGCCGGATTTTCTTCCAGTTCCTGTTTTATCCGCTGTTCAAATGCTTGTGTAGGAAGTTGGATCAATTTCATCAACTGAATCTGCTGAGGAGACAACTTCTGGGAAAGCTTATAATTTAATTGCTGCTTTAGCATTTGTGATGGTTATTTAAAACAAAAATAAGCAAATCTTTAGTCAAGTTATATGAAGGCCTTTTAAATGTCTCAGAAAATTTTGTTAAGTCTTTAAATGCTTAATTGGATTCCATAAGTATAGTTTTTTGTACAACAAATCTTATTTAATGCCGAATGTAAATCTTCTGAACTTTCAGAAAAATATTAGTGTAAGACTTCTAAAAAACAAACCCCTAACAATAAGGGGTCATTGTTATGGCGTATTTTTCAAGTTTGCATAATGTTTATAAAACAAAGGAATTGTCTCAATACCTTTTAAAAAATTCCAAATTCCGAAATGTTCATTAGGAGAATGTATGGCATCACTGTCCAAACCAAATCCCATTAAAATGGTTTTGCTTTTTAGCTCTTTTTCAAAAAGTGAAACAATCGGAATGCTTCCACCACTTCTTTGCGGTATAGGTTCTTTGCCAAATGATTCTTCATAAGCACGGCTTGCCGCTTCATACTCGACCGTATCTATAGGGGTTACATAACCCTGGCCACCATGATGGGGTTTTACCTTAACGTTTACTCCTTTTGGCGCTATTTTTTCAAAATGATTTTTAAACAAATCCGTGATTTCTTTCCAATCTTGATTTGGGACCAATCGCATTGAAATTTTGGCAAACGCCTTGCTTGGGATTACCGTTTTAGCTCCTTCGCCAGTGTAACCTCCCCAAATTCCATTGACGTCCAATGTGGGGCGAATGGAATTTCGTTCGTTTGTTGTATAGCCTTCTTCCCCATAAACATCTTCGATATTTAAAGAATTTTTATAATGCTCCAATGAAAATGGAGCTTCAGCCATTCTCGCCCTTTCATCAAGGGATAATTCTTCAACTTTATCATAAAATCCCGGAATGTTAATCCGGTTGTCGTCATCATGCAAGGCGGCGATCATTTTCGAGAGAATATTGATGGGATTGGCCACTGCGCCTCCGTAAAGTCCGCTGTGAAGATCACGATTGGGACCGGTAACTTCTACTTCAACATAACTCAATCCACGAAGTCCAGTGGTGATGGAAGGCACATCTTTCGCAATCATTCCCGTATCACTAATAAGAATTACATCATTCGCCAACTTTTGCTTATTTAATTTCACAAAATCAGTAAGACTCACACTACCAATCTCCTCTTCCCCTTCAATCATGAATTTCACATTACACGGTAGAACTGAATTGACGGTCATAAACTCCAATGCCTTTACATGCATAAACATTTGACCTTTATCATCACACGCGCCTCTGGCAAATATTGCGCCTTCGGGATGCAATTCTGTTTTTTTTATTTCTGGTTCAAAAGGTGGGCTGTTCCAGAGGTCCAAAGGATCGGGCGGTTGTACGTCATAATGACCATAAACCAAAATGGTTGGCAAATTGGGGTCTATGATTTTTTCTGCATAGACAATAGGATTGCCTGGAGTCTCACAGATTTCGACAAGATCACAACCTGCATTTAATAAAGATTTTTTTATCTGTTCTGCCGTTTTAATTACTTCCTCTTTATATGCGGGATCAGCACTAATTGATGGTATTTTAAGTAGATCAATGAGTTCTTGTACAAACCGGTCTTTATTGCTCGAAATATATTCTTTTATTTTTTCCATGACATTTTTTGAAGAATGTAAAGATAAGAAAAAAGCAAAATTTATGCTGAGCTGTTTGTAATATGAAACAAATATGTATATTTGCATCCGCTTTCCAGCGGTCATATTTATGCGGGCGTGGTGGAATTGGTAGACACGCCAGACTTAGGATCTGGTGCCGCAAGGTGTGGAGGTTCGAGTCCTCTCGCCCGCACTTAAAACCTCAATTTCTTCTTTAAGATCTTGAGGTTTTTGTTTTTCTTCTTGATTGGTACGCTTGTAGAAACCGATTTATCAAAAATTTAACGGTCTGTTTTATTAAAAATTTGTTAAGTGTAAATTCAAAAGGATTAGATTTACCTTAACTTGTTCCCTGATTTACAATGGAGTATTAATAAAATTTGATAATTATGAAAAAATTTACCTATTTATTTGCTTTGGTGCTTTTCTCTTGTAGTATTGACAGCACAACTGACAAGACACAAGAGGTGGAGAATTCAGAATTAAAACAGTTGACTGCAATGCACAATAAAGAAAATAACGGATTGTTGGCAGAATACGACTCAAATATTATTGCACCTGGAATGGTCGACAATGAACTTGTTCTGGTAAACACCAAGAACGGCATCAATGAAACTTTCTATCTTTTAAAGTTTGAAGAAACACCTCCCAAAGAATTGCAAAATTTGGAAAAAGGAAGCTATGAAATAGTGGATCTTCATGGTGAACTTATCCTAAAACATGATGGTAAAACTTTTTATTTTTCGACGCTAGAAAAACCTGAGTACAAGGATGTGTTTAAAGGAGATAAAACCTATATGGTTTTTGAAATTTCCAAACATCATATAGAGGATGACGTGCGTAAAAGCGTTGACGGAGTAAATTATTTTGAAACTTTAAAACGAAGAGCAGAGTGCAAGTGTGTCTCAATTTTTAGTTACGAGACTTGTGATGCGGGTGGAGAAGGAACGAGCTATTGTTCAAGTTCCGCTTGTTCGGTTTCTTGTAGGGAACGATATTTTGCATGTTGCCAAAATGGATAATTTTTTTGGAATTATTTGGTATTCACTAATTAACTTTGTTAATTCCTCTCTTATTTGAAAAATTATGAAAATATTTTTTTATCTAATTGTTTTTTGCCTTTTTTCGTGTAGCTCAGATCCGACTTCCAATAATAATTCAAAAGAAGGGAAAAAAACATTTTTACATGAAGTTACCGACTTGTACAACAGTAAATTTGAAGACTCCCCGGAAGCGGAATATATTAGCAATAAAATCAAAGTTGGAAATACGGATAACGCGGTTTTATTGATAGACCATGCCAATGAGTCTTTTTATATGTTGAAATTTGAAGAAGTACCTGAGGAAGTGCTAAAACATTTAAAGGAAGGGGATTGTGAAATTGTTGACCTTAAAGGTGAATTGGTACTAAGATTTGAAAATAAAACTTTTTATTTTTCAACGCATAGAAAACCGAAACATTCCGAATTCTTTAAGAGCAACAACAATTATTCTGTTTATGAAATTTCCAAACATCTTATAAACGACGAAGTTGATTTCAAAGAATCAGATTATTTGGCAACTCTTGTGAAAAAAGCTGAGTGTAAATGTGTATCTATTTGGAGCTACGAAACCTGTGATGCAGGAGGTGAAGGTTCAGGTTATTGCTCTGGGTCAACATGTTCCGTGGCTTGTAATGAACGCTACTTTGCTTGTTGCCAAAATTAAATGGAAATAAAGTGTATTTTACAAACAACCTTCTTTTGGAGGTTGTTTTTTTATCATTCTATTATTCTTTTCCGTATTTAAAAATGAAGTAAAGCATGAGCGAATTTAAAATCACCGCGATACTGTTCGTAATGATGATAGGAAAATCCTTTTTTATGATTCCGTAAACCACCCATAAGGAAAGACCAGTGAGTAGTACCAAAAACATTTTTAAAGAAACATCTTCAGCTTCTTTGGTTTTATAGGCTTTTATTAATTGAGGGACTACTGCCACTGTTGTACACAATCCTGCCGTGAGTCCTAAAATATTCGTCCAATCCAAATTTTAGATTTTTGTTGTCAATTTAGGATTTCCACCTCTATAAGAAGGTTAAGTTTCCGCTAATTTTTGCCCAGACCTCATTTCAAACTATATTTTGCTTTTGAATATCTTTGCTGAATGAACAAATTTCTTAAAATCGGTCACCGTGGCGCGAAGGCTTATGTAGCCGAAAATACGATTGAAAGTATGGATCATGCTTTATCAGTTGGTGCCAACGGATTGGAATTTGACGTGCATGCATGTAAATCTGGCGAACTGGTTATTATTCACGATTTTACTTTAGACCGAACCACAAATGGAAATGGTGAAGTTACTATGCAAATGTGGGATGATTTGAAACTTTTGAAGGTCGAAGAAAATTATAGAATTCCGACATTACAAGAGGTCTTAAAAATATATGGTCAAAAATGTTTTATAAATATTGAATTAAAGGGATTAAATACATCCGAAGCTACGGCTAAAATTTTAAATGAACTGCTGGACGCAGGTTTTTTAAATCTGGAAAATATAGTCGTTTCCAGTTTTCAGAAAAATGAACTTTTTCAACTTAAAAAAATAAGTCCGGAAATTCCACTTGCTGTTCTTTCGAAGGCCAGCGTTGTCAATGCCATTGAAATTGCAACACAATTAAAGGCAAAGGCAATTCATCCCGGTTTCGGATTAATTACCGCGCAAAATGTAAAACAAGCCCAGAATGCTGGTTTTTTAGTCAATACCTGGACCGTCAATGAGCCGCAGGATATTGAAAGGATGAAAAGTTATGGTGTTGACGGAATTATTTCAGATTTTCCGGACCGGTTATGACAAATAAGGATATCATCGTTGTTGGGGGTGGTGCGGCTGGTTTTTTTACGGCAATTAATGCTGCGGAAATGAATCCCGATGCCAAAATTTCCATTTTAGAAAGAGGAAAAGAAGTGCTGACCAAGGTGAAAATTTCCGGTGGAGGAAGATGTAACGTCACGCATGCTGAATTTCTTCCGAAGGAACTTTCCAAAAACTATCCGCGCGGGGAGAAAGAACTTCGCGGACCTTTTCACTCTTTCATGACGGGAGATACAATGGAATGGTTTCAGAAACGAGGAGTGGATTTGAAAATTGAGGACGACGGAAGAATTTTTCCAGTTTCCAATTCTTCCCAAACAATTATTGACTGTTTTTTGAATGAAACCAGAAGGTTGGGTATAGAAGTACAAATGAATCATTCTGTTCAACAGATTTTTCAGGTTGAAAAAAAATGGCAAATCGAAACAAACCAAGAAAATTTTATTGCGGATAAAATTGTAATTGCAACCGGAAGCAATCCAAAAATTTGGAACTTGCTTAAAAATCTGGGTCATACAATTGTGAGTCCGGTGCCATCATTGTTCACTTTCCATATTAAGGATAACAGGATAAAAGATCTTGCGGGAATTTCGACACATGCATCGGTGAAAATTTTAAATCAGAAATTGGAAAGTGAAGGACCATTGTTAATTACGCATTGGGGCATGAGCGGTCCGGCAGTTCTGAAACTTTCCGCTTGGGGCGCAAGGGAATTATTCGACTGTAAATATAAATTTAAAGTTCAGGTGAATTGGTTGCCCGAAATTTCTTCGGAAGAAATATTGGAAGGCTTGAAAAAGCTGAAAGATGAACACGCAAAACAACAAATTTCAAAATACAGTCAATTTGAGCTTCCGAAGCGTTTATGGCAAAGTTTGGTGAATGCTTCGGAAATTTCAGAAACTGAAAAATGGGCGGATCTGAATAAAAATCAACTTCAGAATTTAACTTTACAATTGAGTTCAGCAGAATTCAACGTAGAGGGAAAAAGCACTTTCAAAGAAGAATTTGTGACTGCAGGAGGAGTGGCATTGAATGAAGTGAATTTCAAAACTTTTGAAAGTAAAAAATGCAATAATTTGTATTTGACAGGTGAAGTTTTAAATATTGATGCAATCACCGGCGGATTCAATTTTCAAAATGCCTGGACGGGAGGATTTCTTGCTGCCAGAGCGATAACGAATAACAAATAAAAAAATATCTTTGCCACAAATTCACGGAACTATGACAGAAAACGATTTTATCCCGAAGCAATATTCCGAAGAAATAAAACATGGCGAAGTAAGTTGGTCGGCACCCAGTAATATTGCTTTGATAAAATATTGGGGTAAACTTGAAAACCAAATTCCGGCAAATCCGTCGCTTAGTTTTACGTTGAACAATTGTAAAACGATCACGAAGCTGACTTTTTCGAAACTGGAAAAACCAACATCCGAATTTCAAGTCGACGTATTTTTTGAAAATGAAAAGAATGAAAGTTTCCGGCCAAAAATCCTTCAGTTTTTTAAACGCATCGAGAAATATCTTCCTTTTTTAAGAGATTATAAATTCAGCATTGAAACCGCAAACACATTTCCGCACAGTAGCGGTATTGCGTCTTCAGCCAGCGGAATGGCTGCACTTTCCTTGTGTTTAATGGAAGTGGAAAAAATGTTGAATCCGGAAATGACCTTAAAACATTTTCATCAAAAGGCTTCGTTTTTGGCACGTTTGGGATCGGGAAGTGCTTGCAGAAGTATTAAAGGAGAAATAGTTGTGTGGGGAAAACACGAACAGATTCGTGAAAGCAGTGATTTGTACGGAACGGCATATTCATCTCAAGTCCATGAGAATTTTAAAAACTTTCAAGATACCATATTGCTGATCGACAAAGGAGAAAAACAGGTGAGCAGTAGCGTTGGTCATAATTTAATGAACAATCATCCTTTTGCACAACAACGATTTGCCCAAGCACATGAGAATTTGAGGAAGCTTAAAGTTGTTCTGGAAAATGGGGATTTGAAATCCTTTATAAACATCGTTGAGAGTGAAGCTTTAACGCTGCATGCGATGATGATGACCAGTAATCCTTATTTTTTGCTGATGAAACCAAACACCTTGGAGGTCATCAACAAGGTTTTTGAATTTAGAAAATCCAGAGGTTTACATCTTTGCTTTACATTGGATGCGGGGGCGAATGTTCATTTGTTGTATCCAGAGAATGAGAAACAACAAATTGAAGAATTCATTGAAGCCGAGTTGGTTGCGTATTGTCAAAACCGACACTATATTCGCGACGGAATTGGAAGCGGAGCAAAAAAATTGTAATTTTGTGGAATCAAAAAACTATCTTTCTCACTTTTATAGAGCAAGTTAATTATGAACGGACCCTTATTTTATTCAAAAATCCTCCTTTTTGGTGAATACGGAATCATTAAAGATTCCAAAGGTTTATCCATTCCTTATAATTTTTACAACGGCGCATTAAAGGTCGATGAAAATTTAAGCGAGGAAAAAAAGAAATCGAATGAAAGCTTAAAAAGGTTTGCTGATTATTTGAGGAAACTTCAAGAGGAGCAACCAAAATTGGTGAGTTTCGATTTGGAATCAATGAACGCCGATATTGAGAAAGGAATGTATTTCGATTCCAGTATTCCGCAGGGTTATGGCGTTGGAAGCAGTGGTGCGTTGGTTGCAGCTTTTTATGATAAATACGCAATTGATAAAATAACCGTTCTTGAAAACCTGACACGGGAGAAACTTTTGAAATTGAAAAAAATCTTCGGTGGAATGGAATCTTTTTTCCACGGAAAATCTTCAGGTTTAGATCCGTTGAACAGCTATTTAAGTATTCCGATTTTAATAAATTCCCAAGACAATATTGAACCTGCTGGCATCCCTTCTCAAACCCAAAATGGGAAAGGTGCAGTGTTTTTATTGGATAGTGGGGAAGTTGGAGAAACAGCCCCAATGGTGAATATTTTCATGCAGAACATGAAAAATGAACCTTTCAGAAAAATTATGAAGGAGCAATTCGTGAAACACACCGATGCTTGTGTTGACGATTTTCTTAAAGGAGATGTGAAGTCACTTTTTTCAAATATGAAAAAGTTGTCGCATGTTGTTCTCGATAATTTTAAACCCATGATTCCCGCTAAATTCCACCAACTTTGGAAACAGGGGATTGAAAGTAATGATTTCTACCTAAAACTTTGCGGTTCAGGTGGTGGTGGTTACATTTTGGGTTTCACAGAAGATATTGACAAAGCTAAAGAAGCCTTGAAAGCCTACAGATTGGAAGTTGTTTATAATTTCTAAAAAGGGCAAATGGCAGCGGTTTCAAACAAACGTATTTTATTCAAAATACTCAGTTTGTTTTCGGTGGTTCGGGGTTATAATATTCTTATTGTTGTCATTGCGCAATACCTTGCTTCCCTTTTTATTCTAGCTCCACAACACGCTGTTTCGGTAGTGTTGTTTGACCCACATTTGTTTTTTCTGGTGCTGGCAACCGCTTCGGTAATTGCTTCAGGTTATATCATTAACAATTTTTATGACAGTGAAAAAGATCTCATAAATCGTCCGCAGAAAACATTGCTTGATCGGTACTTGAGTCAACAGACCAAGTTGTTCCTTTATTTTTTCCTAAATTTTGCTTCCGTCGTATTCGCAAGCTATATTTCGTTTAGGGCCGTATTGTTTGTTTCGGCTTACATCTTTCTGATTTGGTTCTATTCACACCGATTAAAAAGAATTCTTTTCCTCGGAAATTTGGTGGCTTCCATTCTCACCATTCTTCCTTTCTTCGCCGTTTTTCTTTATTATAAAAATTTTGAATCGGTCATTTTTGTACATGCGGCCTTCCTTTATATTATCATTGTTATTAGGGAACTGGTGAAAGATCTGGAAAATATGAAAGGAGATATGTTACAAGGATACAAAACCATTCCTGTGGTTTTCGGGGAAAAATCCAGTAAAGCCATTATTTCCATACTTATTGTTCTCACATTAATTCCAGTATATTTTCTGATTTGGAAATTCGACATCGGCTTCATGGATTATTATTTTTATCTGGCAGTAAGTTTGCTTTTTGTGCTTTTTCTATTTTTATATTTCAGTAAAACAAAGCCGCATTATTTGGTACTGCACAATATTTTGAAATTTATAATTGTAGCAGGTGTTTTTAGTATTTTACTTATTGATACCGATTTGCTTTTAGCGAGAATACTGTAATTTTTAATCTTGAAAATATCTAAAGTCAAAGCACTATCTTTGCAGAAAATATAGAATTATGAGTAGAGGCGGAGAAAAATCAGAAGGGAAAAAATATGGTGGCAGACAAGGCGGAGGAGAAAGAAAAAAATCTCATGCGCGCGGCAATGCTCCCATAAATAGGATTGATGCAGACAAGCCTTCTAGTAGGGGAAATGCGCCTTTGAATAAAAAACAAGGAGCAGCCAAGAAGGAATCAAAAGAAATAAAAGAAAAGAAAAAAGACGGGATACGGTTAAATAAATATGTCGCTAATTCCGGTGTTTGCTCAAGAAGGGACGCCGATATTTACATAGCAGCTGGAAATGTTTCAGTCAATGGAAAAGTCATTACCGAAATGGGATATCAGGTACAGCTAAATGACGAGGTAAAATTTGACGGAAGAAAACTGAATCCGGAGAAAAAAGAATACTTCCTTCTAAATAAACCAAAAGGGTTTTATACAACTTCAAATCCGGAGCCGGGGAACAAAACCGTGATGGATTTAATGAAAAACGCAACCAAGGCCAAAATCAAACCTGTAGATAAATTAGACAGGAGTACCAGCGGATTATTGGTGTTTACGAATGACGGTACCATGGCGAAAAAACTGGCAACACCCAAAAATGGAATCCGAACCATTTATCACGTCGAGTTGGATAAAAATCTTGAATTCGAAGATTTCAAAAAAATCAAAGAAGGACTTACTTTAGAAGATGGTAAAGTTAAAGTAACAGACATCAGTTATATCGAAAATCAACCAAAACGAGAGGTGGGACTTGAGCTTAAAAGTACCAGAAAATCTATTGTGCAACGCATTTTTGCTTCCTTAGGTTACGAAATTGTGAAACTGGACAGGGTCGTTTATGGCGGATTGACAAAAAAAGATTTGCCGCGTGGCTATTGGAGAAAACTTACGGATCAGGAAATCGTTAACCTCGGAATGATTTCTTAACCCACCATAAATCCTTAGAAGATTTTGGAAGTTGATTTTTTATTCAAAAAAAATTATTTCTACATTCAAATGATTTCAAAAAAATGCAGTTATTTGCTCAAAATTTAGTGATATAAATTGAGTGTAATTTTCTGTTCACGTTTCTATGCTGCAATAGTGCATCATATACAAAATAAAATAGGAGTAATTCTTTCTCCTTTTTCACCTGCTACACGTAATTTTAATACGATTGTAGACTTCAATACTTATACAAAGACCATTCAGTTTTCACTTTTATTTATAATTGTTCTCTCATCTTTTTTATATATTACAAAGTATTAGTAAGTATTAATATGACACAATTTTTTAATGAATACTAAATATATTGACTTAATAAGTCAGACTTATTATTTTCCTCAGGAAGAATTCCAGCTCAAAGAAGACAATTTGCAATTTCATGACATCGATTTAATGGGGTTGGTGGAACAGTATGGTGCACCGTTGAAGTTCACATATCTTCCAAAAATTTCCGAAAATATACAACGGGCCAAAAATTGGTTTCAGGATGCAATAAAACAAAACAATTATAAAGGTTCATATAATTATTGCTATTGCACGAAAAGCTCACATTTTCAACACGTTCTTCAGGAGGCACTTAAAAACGATATTCATATCGAAACCTCTTCAGCGGTTGATATGAAAATTGTTCAGAATTTAAAATCCAAGGGCAAAATAACCGACGATACTTATGTGATCTGTAATGGTTTCAAGAGGGATTTTTATGTGGACAATATAGCTGAATTGATTAACGGAGGCCACAAAAATTGTATTCCGATTATTGATAATTATGAAGAAATTGATCTTTTGGATGAAGCAATTGATGGGAAATACAAAATAGGAATCCGAATTGCTTCCGAAGAAGAACCGAAATTTGAATTCTACACTTCAAGATTGGGAATTGGTTATAAAAACATACTTCCTTTTTACAACCGAAAAATTAAAGATAATGAACAAATAGAGCTTAAAATGCTCCATTTTTTCATTAATACCGGAATTCGTGATACTGCCTATTATTGGAATGAATTGAATAAATGTCTTCAAGTTTATATTTCCTTGAAAAAAGTGGTTCCCACCTTGGATAGTCTCAATATCGGCGGCGGGTTCCCAGTTAAGAATTCACTTCATTTTGAATACGATTACAAATATATGGTTGATGAAATTATCAATCAGATAAAACTAACTTGTGAGGATGCTGGCGTTGAGGTTCCCAATATTTTTACTGAATTCGGAAGCTTTACAGTGGGAGAAAGCGGTGGTGCCATCTATGAAATTCTTTATCAGAAGCAACAAAACGATCGTGAGAAGTGGAATATGATCAATTCTTCATTTATCACCACACTTCCAGATACGTGGGCAATCAGTAAAAAATTCGTAATGCTTGCGGTCAATCGATGGAATGATGAATACGAAAGGGTCTTGTTGGGTGGAATGACCTGCGATAGTGATGATTATTACAATTCTGAGCAAAATACGAATGCTATTTATTTACCGAAATTCAAAAAAGATAAACCTCTGTTTATAGGCTTTTTTAATACTGGTGCTTATCAAGATACCATTGGAGGCTTCGGCGGCTTACAGCATTGTTTGATTCCGCAGCCAAAACAAATATTAATTGATAAGGATGCTGATGGAAATTTGGTTACGAGGTTGTTCAGAGAGCAGCAAAAGCCAGAGGAGTTCCTCGATATTTTGGGATATAATGATAATAATTAATACTTTAAAAGCTAAATCAACCAACAATTACAATGAATAAAAAGAATTACGCCGGTATACCAGATAAATATGCGCGTTTGGACGACGCAAAAGTGGTATTGATTCCTGTTCCCTATGACGGAACAAGCACTTGGCAAAAAGGAGCTGACAAAGGTCCTGATGCATTTTTGGCTGCTTCAGAAAACATGGAGCTTTTTGATATTGAAACAAGGACTGAAGTCTACAAGAAAGGGGTGTATTTGACCCCCCCTGTAACCGAAGATGCCTCTCCGGAAAAAATGGTAGATGCAGTTTACAAAACCACCAAAAATTATATCAAGCAGGAAAAATTTGTAACCATTTTTGGCGGAGAACATTCGGTTTCCATTGGTACAATCAGAGCCTTCAATGAAGCTTTCGAAGATCTCACCGTTGTGCAAATTGATGCTCATGCAGATTTGCGTCCGGAATATGAAGGGAGCTCATGTAACCATGCTTGTGCCGTGTACGAAGCCAGTAAAAATACAAATTTGATTCAGGTCGGAATACGCTCTATGGATATTGAAGAAATGGATCACATGGATGAAACCCGAACCTATTTCGCACATGATCTCTATGAGGATTGGATGGATGACGCTATTGGTCAAATGACGCCAAATGTTTTTATTACCATAGATCTTGATGCTTTTGATCCGTCTATCATGCCATCAACAGGAACTCCAGAACCTGGCGGATTATTCTGGTACGAAACCATGGATTTTCTAAGAATGATTTTTAAGAAAAAAAATGTTGTAGGGTTTGATATTGTAGAATTGTGCCCAAATGAAGCTGAAAAATCTTCCGATTTTCTAGCGGCAAAACTATACTACAAGATGTTAAGCTATAAATTTAAATATGAAAATTTTAACGAAGATGACGAAGATGAATAAGGGAAATATATCAGAATTTATTGAAAAATATTTTCTGCATTTTAACGCAGCGGCCTTGGTTGATGCCGCTAAAGGATATAATGATCAGTTAGAAGGAGGATCAAAAATGATGGTGACCATGGCCGGTGCCATGAGTACGGGGGAAATAGGAAAGATTTTTGCCGAAATGATTCGTCAAGATAAGGTTCAAATTGTTTCCTGTACTGGCGCCAATCTTGAGGAAGATGTGATGAACCTTGTTGCGCATTCACATTATGAACGAATTCCGCATTACCGTGATTTAACCGCTCAAGACGAATGGGATTTATTGGAACGCGGATTGAACCGTGTGACAGATACTTGTATTCCGGAGGAAGAAGCTTTTCGAAGAATTCAGCAACACATTGTAAAAATATGGAAAGATGCAGAAGCCAGCGGTGAGCGTTATTTTCCACATGAATTCATGTATAAATTATTGCTTTCCGGAGCACTTGAAGAGTATTATGAAATCGATTTAAAAGATTCCTGGGTGTATGCGGCAGCAGAAAAGAATTTGCCAATGGTAGTTCCCGGTTGGGAAGATAGTACGATGGGAAATATTTTCGCTTCTTATGTGCTTAAAGGCGAATTGAAAGCAAGCACCATGAAATCCGGTATTGAGTATATGGTCTTTTTATCTGATTGGTATACCGATAACAGTAAAAACGGAATTGGTTTCTTCCAAATAGGTGGAGGAATTGCAGGTGATTTTCCGATTTGTGTCGTCCCGATGCTCTATCAGGATATGGAGAGGACAGATACCCCTTTTTGGAGTTATTTCTGCCAGATATCCGATTCCACCACGAGCTACGGTTCCTATTCAGGTGCGGTTCCAAATGAAAAAATTACTTGGGGTAAATTAGATAAGGACACGCCCAAATTTGTTATAGAAAGTGATGCAACCATTGTGGCGCCTCTTGTTTTCGCCTATATTCTTGGGATGTAACAAATGGGAATAAAGGCTGAGTTGATTTTTATATCGTTCAGTAGGAGATAGATTTAACTTTTTTATTTTAAAAAAGTTAAATCTATCTTTAAAAGAATTTCTACCACGTCTTCATGTAATACCTTTATACCCAAATCAATATAAAGGTTATGAGATCAATTTGTTTTCTATTATTGTGCTTTTTTATGATAGACGGAATTGCGCAAACTGAAGCGGTAAATCTGGAAACAAAAGAGGAAGGAGATCACCTGCAATTCTGGGTTTCGAATACATCGGATTACCCTTTGGAGGTAGAACTTTTCGTTTTCAATACCAAAAATTTACGCGGTAAAAAAACGATAAAAGCAGCTATTCCTGCAAACGAAAAACGGCTTGTAGAAGACATGAAAATCAAAGGTGAATATCACTTTGAGTATGATTTGAAAAAAACCTATCCCAAAAGTGCTTTGATTTCAAATGAAAGAAAAGTTGGTGATGTTGATTTAAAAGAAGGCATCGTTGTTTTTTATAAAGAAGAATGTCCGCGTTGCCAATTTTTGTTAGCTTATTTAATAGAAAATCACATTGATTTCCAAGCAATGGATTTAGAAAACCGTAGAAATAAAAAATTCATGTACAAGCTCCTACAAAATTCGGGAGTTTATGAAAAAAAGGTTTTGACTCCTATTGTTGTTGTAGATGAGCAAATAAGCTTCAGCCATGAGGATTTGGAAGAATTCGCAGCGACTTTAAAATAGAAATATGTATTTCATTCAATAAAAGTTTCAGCATTTAAACCAAGCTTAATTTCCTTCCAGCTTAAAAATATCCGCTGAAAACGAGAATAACACCAACAACCATGACAATTACAAAAATCCAAAAGAACAAACTGAATTTCCGATTTTTGTTTTCTACGTAGGTAGATTGGTTTCTTGTTTCTTCATCCTCCCGATGCTTCGCAGGTGCGGGTGAGGATTTCTCTTTGTCTCTGTCCATAAGCTTATTTTTTCATTCTTGAAAAACTGATCTTTTTTAAAGATAAAAAAAGCTACACCAATGTATATTGAAACCAAACTTGATTAACTATTTTTTAACTGGATTAAAACGTCTCATTTTATTTATAACTTATGGTATATCAATATTTTAGTTTTTAATTTTCACATTAAAGTAACGTTAAATACTTTATTCTACATTTGAGGTTTCGTATTTTTAATAGGGTATCGGATTATTTTTAAACCGAAAAAACAATAATCATAAAGTCGCTCATTTAAAGAAAACAATGCTTTGAAAATTGCAACCTACAACGTTAATGGTATTAATGCCCGATTGCCCATTCTGCTCCGTTGGCTTTCCACTGAAAAACCAGATGTGGTTTGCCTGCAAGAACTTAAATCGCCTGATGAAAAAATTCCGAAAGAAGCGATAGCCGATGCAGGTTATAATGCGATTTGGTACGGTCAAAAAAGATGGAATGGTGTCGCCATATTGACTAAAGATTTAAAAATTGAAGAAATAGCACGTGGTTTGCCCGATGAACCTGAAGATGAACAGAGTCGGTACCTTGAAGCCACAGTAAATGGAATAACCATCTGTTGCCTTTATTTGCCAAATGGAAATCCTGCGCCTGGTCCCAAATTCGATTATAAGTTGAGGTGGTTCGAGAGATTGAGAAATCGAGCCCAGATTTTGATAAACAAAAAAGAGCCCATAGTAATCACTGGTGATTTTAATGTGATGCCAACCGAATTGGACGTATATAAACCGGAACGATGGGTAGATGATGCTTTATTTAGACCTGAAACTCGGGAGGCGTTTCAAAGAATCATAGCTCAAGGATGGATAGATGCAATAAGAAAGTTATATCCAGATGAGGTGGTTTATACTTTCTGGGATTATTTTAGAAACGCGTATGGCAGAAACGCAGGTTTAAGAATAGATCATTTTTTATTGAGTCCGGAACTTGAAACGAAATTAATTTCCGCAGGTGTTGACAAATATGTGCGCGGATGGGAAAAAACCAGTGATCACGCACCGGTTTGGATCAATTTAAAAGATTGATTTATATTTTCAGTTTCAGTTCATATTTCACAACTTCGAAGAATTCATCTTCAAGATTTTTTGAAGGTCTGCTGGAATGGGCATCGATTTCAACGGAGGAACCTTGGCACCCCCAGTGTTTCCGACGGGAATTTTGCCGACAAAAGATTTTACACCGCCTACCAATAATCTAGGTAACTGCCCAAGTATTTCTTTCCAATCTTTAATGAGAAAACCAAACTTGAGCATTAACCAATGTGCATATGTGTGCGCCCATGGATAGGCCTGCCCAATGATATGTGCCCGTTCCAAATGATGCCATGCCACATGAAAATTCCTTTTCTCATTTCAGAAAAATACCGAACCAGTTCTCACTTAATGTAGTATGGCATCGTGGTATTGAAGCGCAAGGATTTTATAAAAGATTAAATGCTCTGCGAGTTATTTAAATTTCAAAATG